>JASJCP010000212.1 GCA_030065935.1 Xenococcaceae cyanobacterium MO_167.B27 | reverse complement strand
ACTACAACGTTACTTTAGGACAGAGAGTCTATCCTGCTGCGGAATTATCAGAACAAATCTCTACCGCAGGAAAAGAAGCTTCGGGTACAGGTAATATGAAATTTTCTCTCAATGGTGCATTAACTATTGGTACTCTCGACGGGGCTAATGTAGAGATTCGAGAAGAAGTAGGAGCGGAAAATTTCTTCTTATTCGGCTTAAAAACTGAGGAAGTTAAGGAATTAAAAGCTATTGGCTACAATCCTAGAGATTATTACCACGCTAATGCGGAACTCAAAGCTGTTATTGATTTAATTGGCTCTGGTTTCTTCTCCTCTGGGGATGCTAATTTATTCAAACCAATTGTTGATAATCTGCTTTATGACGATCCTTACCTACTACTAGCAGATTATCAGTCTTATATTGAATGCCAAGACAAAGTAAGCGAAGCCTATAAAGATCGAGATAATTGGACAAAAATGTCGATCTTAAACGTAGCACGCATGGGTAAATTCTCCAGCGATCGCTCTATGAGAGAATACTGTGAAGATATATGGCAAGCCAAAGCTGTATCCATTGAGTTACAAGAATATTCCCAAGCCAATGCAGTTTTGCAAGTAAATTAGCAGAAAATCCACCAATTAGAAAATATATGGATACTAGCATCAAAGCAATTCACGCCAGAGAAATTCTGGATTCTCGTGGCAACCCTACAGTGGAAGTTGAAGTTACTCTCAGTTCTGGGAGCAAAGCCCGTGCAGCAGTACCCTCTGGTGCTTCTACTGGTTCTAAAGAAGCGGTAGAGTTAAGAGACCAAGACCCCAAGCGTTTTGGAGGCAAAGGAGTATTAAAAGCCGTTGCCAATGTTAGGGAAACGATCGCACCTGCTCTGATTGGTCTGGATGCTAGCCAACAGGCACTAATCGACCAGACCATGATCGAACTAGATGGCACGCCTAACAAAGGCAATTTGGGAGCTAACGCTATTTTAGGAATTTCCCTTGCCTGCGCTAGAGCTACTGCATCTGCTAGCAATCTACCTTTATTTCAATATCTAGGGGATTCTGATTCGGTATATCTTCCCGTACCCTGTATGAATGTCCTCAATGGTGGGGCTCATGCTAAATGGCAAGGAGCGGATTTCCAAGAATATATGCTCGTACCCTACGGCGCATCTTCAGCTACAGAAGCCATGCAGTGGGGAGCCGAAGCTTATCACGCACTACAAAAAGTCCTGAAGGATAAAGGAATGAGTGTGGGGATTGGCGATGAGGGAGGATTTGCCCCTCAAGTCTCTTCTAACAGCGAGCCATTAGACTTAATGATGATGGCAGTAGAAAAGGCAGGTTACAAACCTGGTGCCGATTTTGGCATTGCACTCGATCCTGCTTCTACAGAGTTTTACGAAGCTGGTAAGTATAATTTACGCACTGAGAAACGACAGTGTACTTCTAGCGAAATGGTAAGTCTCTACGAACGGTTAATTGCTGACTATCCCATAATTTCCATTGAAGATGGACTAGCTGAAGATGATTGGTCGGGATGGCAAGAACTCAATCAATGTATTGGTGGTAAGATTCAACTGGTGGGAGACGATTTACTCTGTACTAACCCCAGTATTATTGCTGAGGCTATTGAAAAAAATCTCGCCAATGCCACTCTAATTAAACTCAATCAAATCGGCAGTTTAACCGAAACTGTCAGAGCGGTGCGGGTGACTCAGAAAGCTGGCTGGAGCGCGATGGTATCCCACCGTAGTGGAGAAACAGTAGATAGTTTTATTGCCGATATGTGCGTTGCCCTTCAAGTACTGCACATGAAAACAGGCGCGCCTTGTCGTGGCGAGCGAGTAGAAAAATACAATCAGTTTATGCGTATTGAGGAAGCTTTAGGAAAAGCTGCTCGTTATGCAGGTAAAAATGCTTTTGCTCGACCCGTAAGTTATTAATTAAAAAACCCTGGATATAGGTTGCTAATCAATTAAAATCAAATTTTATGTTTCAAAAACTATTTATTCCTAACCCTGAAGCAGAAAAACCCGCTCCTCTAAGTCCTCGTAAGGGAGTCATTATTGGTGTAGGGCAAGTGGGTCTGGCTTGTGCTTATTCTCTTTTGATTCAAGACTGCTTCGACGAATTAATTCTGCAAGATATAGCTAAAGATAAAGTTGAAGGGGAAGTGATGGACTTTCTTTCTGGGATGCCCTTTCTTCCTCCCACAGAACTCAAGGCGGGAACTGTAGCTGATGAGGGACAAAATGCCGATTTAGTAATTATTACGGCTGGAGCTGCTCAAAAACCAGGAGAAAGTCGTTTAAATTTAGTGGAAAAAAACGTCGCTATCTTTAAAAGTATTCTTACAGATGTAGTTAAATACTGTCCCGATGCTATTTTGCTGATTGTCAGCAATCCTGTTGATATCATGACCTATGTCACCCTCAAAATTTCTGGATTCCCAAGTTCCAGAGTTATTGGTTCGGGAACAGTCCTCGATACGGCTCGGTTTCGTACTGTGCTGTCGAGAAGGTTGAATATCGATGCTCGTAGCGTTCATGCTTATATTGTTGGGGAGCATGGGGATAGCGAACTTCCCATATGGAGTACGGCAAATGTCGCTGGGGTGAAAATTGTTCCCAACGGTTGGGAAAACTTGGCTGCTGCGGAGCAAGAGGATTTGACCGCTGCCTTTGAACTGGTAAAGAATGCTGCTTATGAGATTATCAAACGCAAAGGATATACTTCTTATGGTATTGGATTAGCTGTAACCGATATTGTCAAAGCTATTTTACGCAGTCAAGAGCGGGTTCTTACCGTTAGTAGTTTAGTTGATGGTTTGTATGATATTCGTGATGTTTGTTTGGGTTTACCTACAGTGGTCAACGAAAAAGGCATCGTTAAAACCGTTAATCTCGCTCTTAACCAAGCTGAAGAAAAACAACTACGACATTCTGCTGGAGTTCTACGGGAAGTTTTTACTCAACTTAAACTATAAATTTCTTTTTGAGTTAGAAGAACTAACTCAGACAAAAAAACATGACTCTTAATATCTATTTCCTCCGACATGGTGAAACCGTTGCCAGTAAAACAGGGGGTTTTTGTGGCACTTCCGATGTGGAATTGACCGCAGAAGGTACAATTATGGCAGAAAACTTTGCTGAAGCATATCAATCTATATCCTGGGAAGCTATCTTTTGCAGTCCCATGAGTCGCACCATTGCCACGGCAAAACCTTTATGCGATCACTTAGGAATGGAAATGCAGTTACGGGATGGCTTAAAAGAAATTAACTTTGGTGAGTGGGAAGGAAAAACCCCAACGGAAGTTAACGCTCAATTCCATGACGAATATGTGCGCTGGCAATCCGAACCTGGTTGGAATGCACCCCCAGGAGGCGAAAGAGCTATTGATATTGCTCGCCGTAGCTCAGAAGTAATTGAAGAAATCGAGGGAACTTATCCCGATGGTAATGTGTTGGTGGTTTCTCATAAAGCTACTATTCGCATCATGTTATGTTTTCTGCTAGGAATTGATGTCGGACGTTATCGAGACAGAATTTATATGCCCGTGGCTGCGGTAAGTGTCCTAGAATTTAGCGAACAAGGACCTCGACTTCTCAAACTCAGCGATCGTTCTTATATTAAACAGTTATCAGTGAAGGGTTAGTATTTTCTACAATCTTTATTATCGTGTTTTCCTTCTACCTTTTCAACAGCCTTGCTACACGACCAGCAATCATTGATTAATCTGCTTTAAACACAAGTTATAGCAATGGAATGATACATAAGGACATCTCTTAATTCCTCTTAGAGCGATGGAGCAATTTTGCCTGGCTAGAGGATATGCAGTGCTATAAATATGTCATCAGATAACTTAGATGCAAAACAATACTCCTTGGTTTAATCGTATTTTAACGAGTTGGTTAATTCTTTTGACACCATTAGCAGCCCAAGCAGAAGAAAATCATCCCCGTTTATTTATCAATCAAGAGCGAATTAACCAAATTCAATGGGCAATTCAAGTACCGCAATCTCATCATCAACAAGCATTCTTGGCTCTAAAATCCCGTGTTGAGCAACAAGATTGGCGGGTGTATGATTCTGATCTAAATGACGGTAACTGGAATTATGCTCGTTCTTATTTAGCAAAAGAAGCAGCATTTCTGTATCTCTTAACTAATAACAGAGAATATGCTCAAGTTGCTTATAAAGCGATAGAAGCTATTTATAATGAGCCAGATTCAGACAATCGCCTTCCAGACAAGGGATATGGACTATCAAGAGCTACTATAGGTCGCAATATTGCCCTCGCCTATGATTGGGCTTATCACGGTATTACACCACAACAAAGAGAATATATTAAAGAAAAGATTAATATTGCTCTGGATGCTTGGCCTCTCTATCAACATGTAAATTTACGTAATCCACTAATGGCTTCTAATTGGGTGGCAGTTTGTCGAGGGGGAGAGTTAGTGATGATGTTAGCTATCTATGGTGAAGCCAAACGCAGCAACAGATACCGACAGCTTAAAGAATGGCTCAAAACTCATTTGTCTAATGGCTATGGGGAATTAGGATTATCTCAAGAAGGAATTGGTTATACAGGTTATGGAGGGATTTTTCTCCTGCCAGCAGTTTATGCACTTCGTAGTATTGGCGATACTGAGTTAGATAGTTATTTTCAGAATATAGATTTCTGGAAACTAATTATGTATGCTGGATCTTTCTTTATGGATGAGAAGACAGAGCGTGAGTTTCTTCAATCAGGAGTTTCTCATTCCGACATTATTGATGAAGGATGGGCAAGTTTACTATTAGCTTCAGTTTCCCCCTCCCAGTTACCTTTTTATCGCTATTTCTATGATTATCATATGGGTGTTCATGCACCAGGTACTCCTGACGTAAAATTTGATGAGCGCAGAGGTGCTACGGTTTGGTCACTAATTTATTATCCAGAAAGTACTCCTTCCTTTGATCCCACTGGAATATATCCCCAAGCCATAAGCGATCAAAAAAGAGGTGCTTATTTTTTTCGTAATCGCTGGAAGGATGAAAATGATATTTTACTTTCGATTATGGCTGATATTGAGCATCATGGAAATGCTTGGGATCAATCAGAAGCTTTTCAACTAGGTTTATTAGCATATCAAACTCGTTTTATTGGTGGTCCAGCAACGGAACGAAAACCTGCCGTATATAGCAGTCTATTAGTAGATGGGTTTGCTGATGTTCCAGGAAAAAAAACAGGTCAACAAAAATTGTTTGCATCTTTCTCTGATGGAGGATATGCCATTATTGATGGTGGAGAAAAATATGCAGGTCTTGGTTTAAGTAATGTTCAAAGACATTTATTGGTTAAGTTTAATCAAAATACTAGTACAGCGATTATTAGTACACTAGATAAAATTAAGGATGATGAGACTCATTATTTCACTTGGCAGCTTAATTTAGGAGATCAAAAAAATGATGGTGGCATTATTTCTACTGTTTCCAGAGAAAATAATTTAAATATTTTTGTGCTTCGTGGCAAAAATAATAGTTATCTCAAAGGATGGATAATACATCAAAATCCAGTAACGGTAGGAAGTGGGGACCCTTTACAAGTTCAAGTTTCTGGCTCTAATACTAATATTTGGATTGTTATGATGCTAGGGCAAGGAATCCCTCCTGTGGCAACTGTAGAGGGAACAGGTATGGAAACTAAACTGAAAATAGATAATACTGTAATTGGTTATAATTCTCAAAGCGATCGCTTAACTATATCAAATTTAGTTGACTGAGGCTACTTTTTTTGTAGGTAGGTCAATAAAAAGAAGATTACCCCAGTTCCATACATAATTAAGAGAATTTCCTGGGGGGACTACAAGGAAGGTCAGAAAGCAGATGCTCTCTCCTCTTAACTCGAATTTGCAACCTAACGGGACTTAAACAAAAATTATGATTAATTGATTCAGTCTAAAATTAATCAGTTATGAATGAAGTTTATAATTAGCTTGTTGAGGCGTGGTCTATGGCTCGAACATCAATTAATACAAGCGTTACATCTAGTGAGACCACTTTAAAAACTTGGATATAAATAATCTAGTTAGTATGGATATTTATATCTAGTATTTAATAAATATTGATTACAAAAATACAAATTCAAATACTCAAACAGAATAGACTTTATACTCACCATTAACAAATTTATCGATCGCAGTCAATGGCGATCGCTCCTTTTTAATTGACGACACGCCCTAGTGAATCTCTCAAAAGAGTTTCTCGCTCACGAACTGTTCTCATAGCTACTTTCCAAGTAAAAGTAAAAGATTCAAACGATTCTGGGGACACTCGATCTTTGTCTAAATCCACAATCACTTTGGCTAAAATTTCAAATAAGTGACTACGCAGGAGAATCAGTTGCTCTAAATCTTCCATCAAATTGATTTGAGTGATGAGTTGCAAAATTTCGAGATTGTAAAGATCGGCACGGTTTTTCTGTTTCCCTTGCCACCACATTTTTAACTCCCAAATGCCTGAGATGCCAAGTACGGTGAGGGAAAGCAAAAATCCTAGAGGTTCGGCATATTCAACCAGAAAGCTCGGTCGATCAAGATTGTAGTAACTCTTGGCTCCTTGATGAAAGGACAGACCTAAACGGCTCGATTCAGATGGTCGAGAAATCATTGCTGCTTGGATATTCTGCTTGACTAATTCGTTGCGTGCCTCAAACAAAATACGAGTAATCTCATAAACAATACTGTGAGGGATATTTTCACTAGTAACCAACAGTGCTTCTACTGCAACCACTGGTAAATCTCTAGCGGGAATGGGCACTGCGCCGTTGTAAGTTCCTTGAGGAATTTTCATGGGAATCAGTGCTGGTTGAAATAGCTGTAGTGCTGCACCTTGCTTGATGGCAACCACCTCGGTTTGACCGTTCTGTAAGAGTTGGCTAACTGCTGGATTGCCCAAGGCAATCACACGAAATAAAGCATCTACCTTTCTTTCTCGGAGAGCTGCATGAGCTTTGGCAGGAGATAAAGTAACCGTTTCCAAATCAGTCTCGGTTAAACCATAATGAGAGCTTAAAGACCAAAACAGTTGGTAAGAACCACTCCTTTTAGGCATCAGAGCAATTCTTTTTCCTTTCAACTCGCTGAAGCTATTAATATCCGATTCTTTGGTCACAATTAAATGTGATATTTCTGGAAATAAAGAGGCGATCACCTTGGTCTCGGGGGATACCACGGTATCACTTTGGATCAGTGCTAATTGCACCTTCTCATTAGAGAGCAACTCTAAGTTTTCTAGAGAGCCTTCCGTTTCTATCACTTCAATCTGGATTTGAGGTTGATGTCTAGCGATGACTTTAGCTAAAGCTTGAGCAAAAGCATAATATTCTCCTTGACGGCTTCCAGTGGCAATCGCGATAACCGCCACGCGGTTATAGGAGCGAAACCATTGCCAACCAAAGATACTAGCTGTGATAATACTCAGAAAAATCAGCGGAAAAATAAGTTTATTTTGCATTGAGAGACTGTTTGTATTCCTCTTATATCACTCTCCGAGATTTATGTACCTTAAAATATGGTTAATGTTAGTATTAATGTTATTCAACCTCAATCAGTTGACCAATTTGAACTGCTACAGCTTCACTAATCACACCTTCGGAGGTTAATCTTTCAATTGTTTGGTTTTGGGAAACCAGAGCAACCCTGTCCGTAATTTTTGTCTGGAAAGCGATCGCACTTTCTGGATACTGTTTTACAATAGCTTGAGCTTGCTCAATTTTTTCCTGTCTAATTTTCTCGTAATGAGAAAGACAGTTTTCAATAGCTGTTTCTGAAGTACCGCTATCTGCTACCAAATTTCTAAGTCGTAGGGGGACTTGTTTGCAACCATACGAAATAAAAGTTAGATACTCGTATTCAGTAGCAATTAAATTGGCTTGGATTTTTTCTATCCAAGAAGCACCATCAAACAATTTAACCAATAAATTACCTAAACGAACCTCTATGGGTTTAACAGTTGATAATTCTGGAGGGAGATTACCTGCTTGTACTGCATCTGATTTTAAGTTCATCATTAAGGTTAACTGAGCCAAGACTGTTTCAGAAATAAATCCTTGATCTTGAAGTTCGTTATAAACTTGTTGTTCAATTGCTAATGCTTCTGACCAAACTACTTGTTCTGCCTCAGTTTTACTCAAGTTAAGTTCTTGTAGGAGGTTATTTAAAGACTGTTTGGCTTGCTCGACTTCCTGCTGACATTTTTGGGCAAAATCTTCAGCTACCCTAGGCAAAAAGTAATCGTTAGTTTTAAGATTGCTAGATTCCTTTAGTGCTTCTTTCTTCGCTATTAGCATAGCTAAAGCTTTTCCTACGCGATCTAAAATTGAAGGGCGATTTAATTGAAGAGTTTGAATCAATTTTCCGATAGTTGTACCAGGAATTAAGAGAGTAAACAGAGCTATTCCTAGAGTTAAAATTACAATCAAGTCACGATTGGGAAACTCTCTATCAATACTCAATGCCAAAGCCAGACAAACTGCACCCCGCAAACCACCCCAATAACTCACTAATTGGTAGCTAAAAGGAATTTTTGACTCCCGAAACAGATTTACTAGGGGAACTAAGGTAAAAACTACAATAGCCCGAGCGATCAAGACTGTAACAATAGTGATTCCTAAAATAGTTAATAGGGATTGAGTTTGACTCAGTTGCTCAAAAAATCTAAAGCTAGATGCTGTAATACCCACTAGCAAAAAAATCAAGCTATTAGCTAAAAATGCTGCATATTCCCAAAATTCCCCTACATACTCCCTAACTTCTGCTTCTAAGCGATTAGATTTGTACCAACCGATAACTAAACCCGCACTTACTACCGCCATCACAGGTGAAACTTCAAAAACTTCTTCGGCAATTAAAAAAGCAGCATAAGCAGTAATAGTAGTAATAGTAGATAAAACCAAGGAATTTTCTTGAGCTAGATTCAGAGTCAGGCTCATTAAATAACCAAATACTGCGCCGACAATAATTCCCCCAACAAATGAAATCAAAAATGCCATCGCACCCTGTTGAATGGCATTTCGCCCTACTTCTCCTGCTACAATGGTGGCAAAGATAATATTGAACGCAACTATAGCGGTAGCATCATTAAATAAACTTTCTCCTTCTACTAGTACCGCTAGCTGTTTCGGCGCACCTAATTCTTTAAATAGGGCAATCACGGCTACTGGATCAGTTGCAGAAATTAAACTACCAAAAAGTAAAGCTTGTCCCAAAGATAGAGGCGTGAGCCAAGCCAAAACTGCCCCTACAATAGCAGTGGAGATTAATAACCCAGGAGCAGCCAGAACTAATACGGGGGAAAGATTCCGCAATAGTAGCCTACTCTCCATATTTAAAGCGGATTCAAAAATGAGTGGAGGAACAAATATAAATAAAATTAGTTCTTCTGAAAGCCTAAAAGTATTGACTACTTCCAGTGCTTCTATATTTCTCGCTAAAAAGCTCAAAACTAGACCAACAATTACCAACCCTACAGTGTAAGGAAATTTGATTCTTTTAAATGTGATCGCTGCTAAACAAGCAACTAGCAGTAAAACTAAGATATCTATCTCCGTGTTCAAAAGTAGATTATGATGCATCAGTTATTCCTTATTCAGCTTGAGCAAAATTAGTCTCTATTCTCTGTTTCCCAACTAAAGTCATTAGGTCTTTCCGGACTCCAAGATTCTCCTTGATACTTGCTGACAACAAATATTGGATTTTTGACACTCCCGTCGCTCTTTCGCGAGGGATTCTTGATTCATCCCAAGATAGCTAGATTAGTCAATGACTCATCCCCGCCAGAGCTTAGTCCACAAGCAAATACGGTCTGCCCGACCGCTTTG
>JASJCP010000211.1 GCA_030065935.1 Xenococcaceae cyanobacterium MO_167.B27 | reverse complement strand
AGTACAGACAGCAGCAACTAGAGTTAATGAAACTTCGGGTAAAAATACTACATCAGTCACCCAACTGTCAGCACAAGCTCAAGAACAGGTAGAACATCTAAAAGTAGCATTAACAGAGTTGCAACAGATGATAGCAGCAACTCAAGCCGTGATGAACAACGCCAAACAAGTAAAACAAGCAGTACAAGAAGCTAATCGGATTGTTCAAAGTGGTGACTCTCTGATGGAAAAAACCGTAGATGGCATTATGGAAGTAAGAGAAACCACCGCAGAAACAGCCAAAAAAATTAAACGACTCGGGGAAGCTTCCCAAAAAATCTCTAAGGTAGTTAACCTGATTGAAAACTTTGCCACTCAAACTAATTTACTCTCCCTGAATGCAGCTATCGAAGCCACTCGCGCAGGGGAATATGGTAAAGGTTTTGCGGTAGTTGCAGACGAAGTACGTTCCCTAGCTTATCAATCTGCTAATGCTACCACCGAAATCGAACGGCTGGTAGAAGAAATACAAACAGAAATTAATGAAGTAAACTCCTCCATAGAAATCGGAATTGCTCAAGTAGTTCAAGGGTCGAACTTAGTAAATGAAACTCGTCAGAGTCTTAGAGACATTGTGCAAGCAACCAGTCGCATTATTCAATTAGTCGTGGGAATTACCAACGCTACCGCCACCCAAAACCAACAGTCTCAAACCTTGACGGCAGCAATGAACGATGTTTCGGAGATCGCTCAGAAAACCTTTGAAAGCTCCACCCAGATTTCCCAATCTTTCCTTGAACTACTGACCACTTCCGAAGAATTACAAATCAGTGTCAGTAAGTTCAAAATTGATTAAGAGGTTTTTAAAGGGATTAGGAGTAAAGGATGAGGGATGACGAAGGATAAGTAATAAGTAATAAGAATCAATCCCCCTGACCCCTGACTCCCCGGGAGGAGACTTAATATATCTAGGTATTGAACCTAAAACAAATCCGCTTTGTTGTGAAGTCTCCTTCGGTGCCCCTGACCTCTTACCTCTTACCTCACTCCTCATAATTCATCCCGTGTTTCCTCACTCCTCCTTCCTATATCAACGATCATTCTGAATCCCGCGTTAACTAGTTATGACTATGGAGTCCGATTCCCCAGAGTTTATCTATCAATACTTTGTTACCGAAGCAGTAGAACTGCTAGAAACCATTGAAGCAACCCTCTATAGTTTGTTAGAGGAAAAAAGCTATGACAAAGTTCATATTTTGATGCGTAGCGCCCACACCCTAAAAAGTAGTGCTGCTAGTGTCAAACAAGAAACTATCAGTACAATCGCTCACTATCTAGAAGATGTTTTTGAAGCATTATATCCTCCTGAACTAGAAATAGATCCAGAATTAGGTTCTTTACTGTTAAAAGGTTATGAATGTCTTAAAGTCCCTCTCAATGCAGTTCTTTCTGGCTTAGATTATGATGAGGCTGACATTTTAGACCAAACTGCTACAGTATTTGTCGAACTGCAAGCTAAACTGGGAGACTTCTTTGGGCGTGAAGCACCAATACCTTCCTCAGAAGAACTGGGTTTTGACGTGGTGGGGTCAATTTTTACTGATAGTGTACCTCAAGATTTACTCCAACTAGAAAACGTGATCGCCACTCAAGATCCAGAACAAATCCAAACAGTGCTACGTACTCAAGCGGAATTTTTAGCTGATTTGGGAGCTTCCTATAGTCTTCCAGGATTAGAAGAGATTGCCAAAGCCACCCTAGAAGCCCTAGAAAATCATCCCGATCTGGTTTTATCTATTGCACCAGTAGCACTAGAAAACTTACAGCAATCCTGTGTTGAAATAGCCACAGGCGATCGCTCACGAGGAGGAGAGGTATTTCCTCAATTACTGAGTTGGTCAAGATTAGATGATAGTAATTATGTATCAATTATTGATGTAGTAACTGTTGCAGAAGAAGAGACACACTTTAACCCCGAAGCCCATAAAGCTGAATTAGAAACAGATTTTACTGTCAAAACAGAGATCGATTCCCCACTAACTAGCTCTCAAACAGATCCTTTGGAACTAAGCCCAATATTAGAAAGCAAAATTAACATTGAGAATCCAGAAAAGGAGAATCTTTCTGAAACAGAATGGAACAAGAGTCTAAGTACTTCTACGAGCAATTCCCCACTAAAAACTTACGCCCTTGACCAGATATTGGAATCAATTGGGGTTCAACAAAGCAAAACTGTCAAGTCGGTTGCTCCTAAAACACCCAAAAAGAAAGCTTCATCCTTATCTCAAAATAATATCCATTTGGAATCTTCCATTCCTACTATTCGTGTTGCTATTCAACAACTTGATGTTCTTTCTCACACAATTGGGGAATTATTGATTGATGACAATCAACAAAATCTTCAATCAGAACAAATGTATCGTTTAGTAGCCAAAGCGATACAGGATTTTAGGCTTTGTCAACAACAGTTAAATAAGATTCACCAATGGTCAAATCAGACTCTACTTTTCCCGAAACACCGTCAACAGAAAAGTTTTCGTAACAATCTCTTGTCCCAGTCTCAAATGTCTCAAGCACAAAACTCAGAATTAGGTTTTGATGTGCTAGAGATGGATACCTATAATGACTTGCATCTTTTGCTGCAAACTTTTGAAAGTAACATGAGCCGTTTGGGAGAGCGCGTCGAACAAATAAAGCGAGAATTCCAACAGTCAAATCTTAATCAAAGAAAACGCAAACAACTGCTTAATCGCGCCCAAGAAGAGTTATTTCAAACTAGGATGGTTCCTTTGGGGACAGTGCTAAATCGTCTTCCTCGAACTTTACAGTTAATAGTAGCAACCTATCAGAAACCTGCGGAACTACAGCTTTATGGTACAGAAATTTTAGTAGATAAGGCGATCACAGAAAAACTGTATGAACCTTTACTACATCTGATTCGCAATGCTTATGACCACGGCTTAGAATCCCCAGCAACCCGTCAATCCCTAGGAAAAACAGAAATAGGTAGAATTAGGATTTATGCCCAAAATCAGGGTAATCGCACCACTATTGAAGTTAAAGATGATGGACAGGGTTTAGATTGGGAAAAAATCCGTGGAAAAGCGATCGCCAATAAATTATTAACTGCTACAGCAGCAGCTAGTGCTTCAAAAGCAGAATTAGCAGAAATTCTCTTTGAACCAGGGTTTACTACAGTAGAAGAAATTACCGATCTCTCGGGGCGTGGAGTAGGTTTAGATGTAGTTCGTACTCAATTACAAAAGGTTCAAGGTTCGATTTCAGTTAAATCTGAATATGGGAAAGGAACTAGTTTCATGCTTCAGTTACCCTTGAATATAACCACCGCTCGCTTGTTAGTGTGTCAGTCTCATGGGGTTACTTACGCTTTACTATCCGAAGCCATCAGTCAAATTTTATTGCCTAAACCAGAAGAAATACAACACCGTCAATCCCTGATCACAGATGAAAGCCAAGCTTTTTACCTGTGGTCAAAATCTTCTAGAGATGGAGAAACTAGTTTTGATTCAGCACCAAAAGTTGATAAACAATTAGTTCCCATTCGCTCTCTAGACGAACTAGTTAACTATCAATATCCTCTTTTTGCAGCAGAGAAAAACTCCATGTTGAGTCCCTTTCCCATTAAAAAACGTAATAGCCTTAGTCCTTTGTTATTATTAGAAACTAACGACAACTGTTTAGGATTGCAGGTAGAACAAATTTTAGTTGAACAGGAATTGGTTATTAAATCCCTGGGTAATATGCCAAACTTACCGGATTACATTCAGGGTTACAGTGTTTTAGGGGATAGTAGTCTGGCTCTGGTGATTGACCCAGTACAATTAGTAGAAGAAACCTGGGAGTCAACTTTTAGCACTTCTGATTTTCAACTACCGAAAAAATCTTTAGTAGCTGTTCTCGAAACCACTGAAGAACCAGAAAATTCTCCCCCAAAATTATCCCTTCCTTTTGCATCAGATTTTTCGACCCATAGTTCCACTCTGTTAGTGATTGAAGACTCTATCGTTCAACGACAAAGTTTAGTTTTCACCCTAGAAAAAGCAGGGTATAAAGTAGAACAAGCAGCAAATGGTCAAGAGGCGATCGCACTTTTGCAGCAAAATTCTGAGATTAATTTGATTCTTTGTGATATGGAAATGCCTGTAATGAACGGTTTTGAGTTTCTCGCCAACTACCGTCAAAACCCTTCTCTAAGTTCAATTCCTGTAGTAATGCTAACTACTCGCAGTGGACACAAACATCGTCAACTAGCCAAATCTTTAGGCGCAGTAGCATATTTAACTAAACCTTACTCTGAATCAAAACTGCTAGAAACCATCACAATACAATTAAATCAGTGAGTAGTGAGTAGGGAATAGGGAATGGGGAATAAGTAAGCAGCAATTAGCAAGAGCGCGACGAACAACGCTCCAACGAACAACTAACCACTAACCACTAACAATTATCAATTAGCAACTAACAATCAACAATCAACAATTAGCAACGAACAACGAACCACTAACCACTAACAATCAACAATTACAAACCATGCTTAATCCGACTCTTCCTCCGAGGCCAATATCTGAAGGAATAAATAGCACTAATGTACTTCGCGCCATTACCTTTGAGATGATGGACTACTTTTTTGCTATTCCTATTGATGTAGTTTTAAAAATTATTATTTGTCCCCCAATCCAACATCCTATGGAACAAGGGATTGGTATTGTGGATCTTGATGGGGAAACTATCACAGTTGTTGATTTAGGTTACAAGTTAGCAAATTTGGCTTCAGATAGACAAACAAGTAAAATTACTTCTTGCTCCCCAAGACGGTTTCTCATTGTGGCTCAAACTCTCACTGGGGATTCCTGTGGCTTTATTGCATATAAATCCCCATCTCTGAACGATATTTCTTTAAGTACCATCCGCCCCTTACCTGCTTCTTATGGTCAAGTAACAGGATTAGGTTTTGTTAATTATATAGGAGCATTGCCACAATCTTCAGAATCATCGACAGTATTCATCTTAGGGTATGATAAACAATAAGGGTTAATTGTTAATTGTTAGTGGTTAGTAGTTAGTAGGTTAGTGGGAGCGTGGTTAGTCGCGCTCTTGCGCTCTCACTACTCACTACTCATACTAAATCCGATTACCAAAACATAACATAAGCTGATAGGTTAAAACCTACTGCTATACAGGCTCCGTCTGCCTACGCAGACTATAAAAATAAGGATAGTATTGTTATCGGATTTGGTATTGTAATTATCACTACTAACTACTAACTACTAACTACTAACTACTTGCTACTTATTAATCTTTGCTGCTACCAATTAGATATAACAAAGCCATGCGGACTGCTACTCCGCTAGTAACTTGATCGCCAATTAAACTTAAATTAGGGTCGTCCATCAGGTCAGAAGTTATTTCTACTCCTCGATTAACTGGACCTGGATGCAATACTTTAACATTAGGGTGACATACTTTGAGGCGATCGCGTGTAATGCCATAATGGAGATGATATTCTCGCAAACTGGGAATAAAGTTGTTACTCATTCGTTCTTTTTGTAACCGTAAAGTCATTACAAAGTCAGCATTTTCTAAAGCTGGTTGTAATTCCCAATGCAAATAAAGATTATCTCTGGAGACTAAATCTAAAAATAGTCTTGGTAATAAAGTGGGGGGTGCTGCTAAATGGACTTGCGCTCCTGCTGCTGTCAGACTGTAAATATTAGAGCGAGCTACCCTAGAATGAAGGATATCTCCAACGATAGCCATTTTTTTCCCTGATAATAACTCTAAACGGGGATTATCCTTGTCTAAGAGATTAGTTAGGGTAAATAAGTCTAGTAAAGCTTGGGAAGGGTGTTGATGTACTCCATCTCCAGCATTGAGAATACTAACTCCTGATTTGAGTCGATCCATTTCATCAGCGATCGCCTGCGGGACTCCTGCTTGTCGATGACGAATGGTCATAATATTTGCTCCCATCGCCAGATAGGTTTTAGCTGTATCTAAAATAGTTTCCCCTTTAGTTAGAGAAGATGTCCCAGGAGAAAAGTTCAGGATATCAGCAGATAATCTTTTAGCTGCTAGTTCAAAACTACTACGAGTACGGGTAGAAGGCTCAAAGAACATATTAGCCACTACTTGTCCTTGAAGGGCTGGAACTTTTTTAGTGCGTCGCGAAATAACTTCACGGAAACTAGCAGCAGTCTGCAATACTGCTTCATATTCGGTAGTAGTAAAGTCTTCTAAAGATAAAATATGTCTGCGGGTCCAAGTCATTGTTGCCATAAGCTGTCAGGTATTTAATTTGTCTATCTAGAAAAAAATTAGTTGAAAACTTGAGGGACTTTTGAGTTTACTCTCTAATATCTAAAATCATTTCATTTTTAGGAACAAAACCGAGATTTTCATAAACGGCTTTCCCATGAGGTGAAGCATGGAGAATTGCATGAGTACAATTAAGCGATCGCAAATAATCAATAGCTGTTTTGGTTAATTTAGTCCCTATTCCCTGGCGACGGTAGGCTGATTCAACAAAAACATTCCAAATATAACCATATTGACGAATACTTGGCTTGAATGGTGAAGGATATAAACCTGCAAACAACTGACAACTAGCTGAAGCAACTATTTCTGTGTTTATTTTCCCCACAAAAGTCCGAAATGATAATTCTTGGCGAGCTTTAGCTATAAAATTAAGAGTTACTTCTAGCCAATCATCTTTAATAGAATCAGGAGTAACATTATTATCTAGCCAGAGTTGATAAAAGTGCTGCGCCACAATAGAATCTTCTGCCATTGAAGCTGGTGTAATAATTAAGTTTTTATTTTTGTCCACTTGAAATAAAACAATAATAAATTGATTTCCTAGATAACCTAGGATAGCGCTCGCGCTTGTTCCTGCTGATATAACTCTATTTAGAGCTACAAGCCTTGATTATAATAATCCTTAAATATATTCGAGAAAACAAAGAATTATCCTGGTTGTGGTGGGCAAATAGGCTTTCTATCAAGCATTTTATTCTTGTCTTTATTTTGCCCACCCTACACAAGCACTTTCAACTGAATCATGTTCCAATTCACCAAACCCTTTTATCCTCTATTACTGTCTGCTGTCAAAAGCGATCCCGAACAAGCTCATCGTCAAATGCTAAACACCCTCACTAATATAGAACAATCTCGTCATACTTCTTGGGGCAGTTTTAGTATTAAACAACTGGAAAAATCCTTTTGTTTAGAGGATAGTCGTCTTTCTCAAACTCTTTGGGGGTTAAACTTTCTTAACCCTTTGGGACTCGCAGCAGGATTTGATAAAGATGGTACAGCAGCAGGAATCTGGTCTAGTTTGGGCTTTGGTTTCGCAGAATTAGGCGCAGTCACCCTTCATGCACAACCAGGAAACCCCCGCCCCCGTATGTTTCGTCTCCCCAAAGATAAAGCAGCCTTAAACCGTATGGGTGCTAATAATCTTGGTGCAGCAGTAATGAGGGATACTTTAGAACAGACTTGGAAGCGCAAATCCCCTACTATTCCTATTGGGATTAATCTTTGTAAGTCGAAAATTGCGGATTTAGACGCAGCAGCAACAGATTATGTGGGAAGTTTTCAACTCTTACAAGATGTCGCAGACTACTTTGTAATTAATGTTAGTTCTCCTAATACTCCTGGTCTGCGATCGCTGCAAGCAGGGGAACAGTTACAACCTATTTTATCCGCCCTACAATCTGCTAATACTAAGCAAAAACCTATCTTAATTAAAATAGCTCCCGATCTAGATTGGTCAGAGATTAAAACCATTCTTGAGTTGGCCAGAGAATATAATCTAGCAGGGGCGATCGCAACTAACACCACCATTCGCCGTGATGGTCTAAAAACCAAGATTTTAGAGGCTACAGGTAATCCTATAGAAGAAGAAGCAGGAGGAATTAGCGGTTTACCAGTGCAACAACGCTCAACAGAGGTAATTCGCTTTATTTATCAAGAAACAGAAGGTAAATTACCCATTATTGGTGTGGGAGGAATTTTTACTGCTCAAGATGCTTGGGACAAAATTACCGCAGGGGCTACCATTTTACAAGTTTATACAGGATGGGTATATCAAGGACCCTGGATGGTGAAACAAGTCTTATCAGGATTATTGCAGCGTTTAGAATCACAAAACTTATCTCACATATCAGAAGCAGTTGGCTTAGAACACAAAAAATAGTAGATTTTTACTGGCTGATTGCTACTAACCACTAACCACTAACCACTAACCACTAACCACTAACCACTTAAACAATTAGAGGGTAGTCGCACATCTACAACATAATTCAGCTTACAAAACTAAACTATTCTGCAAATACACAACTCCCTCTGACAACTAGCAACCAGATATAGTTACTAGACAGTTGTTTTACGATAAGGAACTTTATCTAAGCTAATGTTCATTGCCGAAATTCTAGGAGGAATATTAGCTCTATTTGGCAGACTACGAGCCATATTCATATACAAAGAAGGATCTCCAGCTTTGGGCTGTTTGTCTTGGGGAATAAAGCGACGAACTTCTGTTTGCCAAATAATTTGAGGGAATCCTAAGATAGCACGGTAGTAGCCATCATAGCGAGGAGATTTGATATTAAAGGGTAATTCTCCTCCATCGCGAGAAGGAAGTACACGACGACGCTGATAAGGAACAGTGTCATAACCAAAGTTTTCCATGTACTCTTCACTATCTAATAGTTGATCGATGAAGCCTTGTTTTCCTTTGGTTGCAACTATAATTGACCAAGCAATTTTTTCTTTTTCGCTATAAACATCACGTCCTAAAACTCTTTGAACGCATTGTTCTACAAAGCGATAGTTACTATTTTTAGAATAGAAACTATTATTAAAAGTGTTGGACAATAATAGTCCACGGATGAAATCTCTTACTGTAATTTGACCGTTACGTAATTGAGATTCTAGGAATTTTTCACGATCTGCTTTAAAAGCATGGAAGAAAATTTGACGATAGGCTGCTTCGATGAGATCGCTCATGTCACTGGGAGACAGTAAATTCTCCGCAGAGTAAATCTTAGGTTGAGCGTCCCCAGGAATTTCGTATCCAGCTACACGAGCGTTTTGTGTTACTGGTTTGTAATTTAACAGAGGAATAGACAAGTCAAGACCTCCAAGTATCTTGCAAAATATTAAAAAACTTAATCCCGATCATACGGTAGTAAGGGACTTTCCATTAAGGATGGTTACAAAATATTACAGATTCACGGTTTTATGAGAATTCTGCCTTGAGTCTGATGAATCTAGATTTAATTAAATGGCTTACTGGTTTTAAAAGCTATTAATTTTTTCCAAAAACCCGATCGCACTACCCATTAATGTGGCTTGTGAGGTAATGATTAGAGTTAGAATCTCTTTTCTGTCTTCTTCCGCTATTCCCCAAACGATAACAGCACAACATCACAAAATTGTTGCACCATAGATGCTAATTCTAGCGATCGCAAGTCTGCCTCTAGTAGATTCTTGAGATTCAGCAATTCTGGCTTTGTGACGTACTCTCAGCTCTTAGCCGTGAGAGCTTCCTCTTTCATCTAGGTTGCTCTGTTCTACTTTCAGCTAATGCTTATCCTCAAGAGTCTTACGTCCTATCCCCACCTACTAAAAACCTATACAATCTTATATATACAGGGTCGGGACATCGGTGACTTCCCATTAATACTATTTGATTGGCTACTGGCAATAGAATGGCAATTAAGCCGTCTCATCAATATCCCTACTGACAAGATTACC
>JASJCP010000210.1 GCA_030065935.1 Xenococcaceae cyanobacterium MO_167.B27 | reverse complement strand
AATTAAGAATAAACAACAGAATAATATAATCATTCCATTGGCAGTAAAAAGTTCTCCAACGTAAGGCTGTATTCCTGGTGGTAGTGAAGAGATTATTGTTTCTTTAAATGTAGATTTCTGCTGCTGCATTTTTTGTATCGACCATTAAGAGAGAAGAGGCTGCTTGGAAAAAATAATTACTTTTTGGGTCTAGCCAATCAGTTTAATATTTCTTTTTTCAAGTAGCATATTTTGATAATGTTGTCTAAATATTTGAGTTATAAAATGACTAATTTAATTCTACTATTACTCCTTAAATTGAAGTTCAGGATGACCTGGTATCCCTTCTTCTCCAACAATAATTAAATTAGGGGTTTCTTTGGCTAAGTCTATACCTAAGCGTTTTAATACGATTACTGTTTCTTCAAAAAAATTATGAGGAGAAGCTGCATCCAGACTTCCAAGAAAAGCATTTTTAAAAGGCTCAACCCCACCGAATTGCTTAATTAATGTTAAATATCTCGAAGTTAACAGATTATAGGCAATTTCTTTCCCTAAAAAGTTACTTAAAGGATACAATCTGATTTCTTTTTGTCCAACCACTGTAGAACAATTCCCTGTATTATCTACCTTAATAACATTTCTTAGAAACTCTGTTGTAAGAGAAACAACTTCAACTAAATAGTAATCGGCTTGCTCTATTTGATAATGAGCCAAAATTTCATATTTAACATTATTGCTGAAGCATTGAGCTATATTATTACTAGCTTTAGCAGATTCGGGACTTATCAGTCCTGTTCCTAAAGCTATGAATAGTGCAAGTTTAGCGTAGGTTTTCTTAATCATCTTTGAATATATAAATCTGGATTTTCGTAATTACCTCGACCATCGTGAACTCTTAAATCTAGATGTGGTCCAGTACTCCAGCCTGAATTCCCGACGGAAGCTATCGCTTGTCCCTGTGATATAGACATTCCCTCACGGACTTGGATTGAGCCTTGCTGGAGATGCCCGTACCTCACCACTTTCCCATCCGCATGACGAATATCAATCCAGTTGCCCAGCTGTCCTCCACAATTTCTTTTAGCTTGAGAGTTGCCAAAATCGGGGCAACTGCTAGACCCAACTCTAACTACTACCCCACCATCGACAGACTTGACTGTTGTCCCCAACGGAGCAGCATAATCAATTCCGTTATGAAACTGTACCTGTCCATTAAAAGGACGATTGCGCCAGCCATAAGGACTAGAGACTCGTGTACCCAAAGCGATAGGATGAGTAAAAGTCCCAGTTGTTTGACCATCACCTGAAATGCAGCCATATGTACAAGGATCAGTGGGAGCAGATGCTGCTGCTATAATATCTTGAATTTGCTGCTGGTAATTCTCTGGTACATTGACTTGAAAGGAATTCACCGTAGAAAAGACAATTATTGAGTCCTTCTCTCTCACAGGAAACCAGGGGACAGGACCAATGAAAAATGGAGTACAAGTGTAACCTGTAAAGATAGTTTCCATACAGGCTCGAAAGTACAACCCAAACTCAGCTACGCCCTGACTTTCGTTTGCGCCAGTCATAACAACTTTGAAAGCTGAACCAAAGGGCAGTAATCCTGTAGGTTCTCTCCTGCCATTGACTACCGATAGAATCCCAAAGCCTCCAGGAGTCTGCTGGGTTTCTCCAGAACCCCATCTTTTCCCATGTAATACGTCCCCAATACCAAACAAATCTTCTAGTTCCAGATAAGAGCAGGGTTCTCCTGCTTCGCAATCAACTGCTTCAATCTCAGGCTTTCGTGCAGTACCCCCGCTTGCTCCTCCAGTGATGAAATATCCTGATGTACTGGGGTCGCCATGCTCGGCAGCAGAAAAAACCACGTCTGCTTTACCCAGGACACTAAAACCTAGATTCCCCCAAGTTACTGGGAACAAGGCAAATGGGACATACTTCAATCCTGGGACTTGTTCAATGTAACTTCTTTGCCAATCCTCATACTCTTCTAATTTAGTTTCAGATAAACCAGGAATATCATCTAAAGAATAGTCCGCTAAAGCATCACCTAAATTTTCTAGCTTTAAATCCTTTAAATCGTCATATCTGTTTAAAAGTCTCCCAATTTTAGCTTTGCGGTTAAACCTGTACCCTGAACTACGAAATAAGTCATAAAGAGGTTCAACCTTGTCGATGGGCAAGTCTCTCAATCCTGGGATCGCTTCGGCTAAAGTCTCTGCTGTCTGCCAAGATATTAGTTCAAAGTCTTGTAGATTTATATTAGATGAATCCCAACCAACAATTTCAGCAACATTAGCGATCGCCAATTCTTGTAATTGAAACGAATCAGCAAAATCTCCTAACATCAGATAAGTATCTGCTGTCTGACCAGCTTGCCAACTTCGGTTTGGGTTATAACCTAATTGATTAGCAATCGCTCTTGGTACTATCACCTCACCCGATGAACTAATGGGAGGCAAATTGGAAAAAGTTATTTGTCCCCAGTCAGGGACTCTAACTCTGACCCCATCCACGATATATTCTACTGATTTCCTCTCCAACTCCCTGTAAATATTTGATTGTGCATACGCGCGCGGGTTGGGAACGATGGCAAGAATATTAACCATTAAAGCGGAAATAAATGGTTTATTTATCATATTTTAATTCCACTTACCGATTTTTATTTGTTAAGTTTTCCCAACGCTCCCTTGCCTGATCTAGTTCTTCAGGAGAAAGAGATTCAGTTGATAGATTGATTGGTGGTTTTTCTGGGTCTGGAGTGATACTCAAATGGTTAAAAGCGGGTTTTCCTGAGCCTTTCTTCAAGATGAATTTATAGACCTTAAAACCTTCGTTGCCTCTGGTGACAAGGGTTAGAGTTGTACTCCCATCGCTACTACTAGTAATATTAGGAAAATCAATCGGTTTGATTTGTCGAATCCTGATTAATCTAGAACCGTTACCCTCACACCTCGTTGGAGCAAATTTGGGACATAAGTTACCCACTAGACCGTTAAAGGTAAAGTTACTTGGGTCTGCCAAAGTCGCATCAACGATAATTTCGTTTAGTCCAAGAAAATCTAGGGTCAAATCATAGCCAGGATACACTGGCAAATTTAGAGTTCTACCATTTAAGCCCATTGCATCAGAAGTCGAGATTCTTCTAGTTCCTGATGCTATTGCTTGGTTAGGGAACAGAAGACACGATAACAGGGCGAGTTTGATAATTAAGTGTTTCACTTCGGAAATCAATCTCCCAAAGAAAATGATTTGTTAACAACTAACTGAACAGGAGTACCAGCTTTTATGGTGTAAACCGTGGGGTTATCGCTCCTGAGATTACTTTGGCTTTGATTTATGGAATTAACTGCCGAAGTGGTCGCCCCTTCGATAAAACCCCCTACAATATCGCGCTCACCAAAAGTAGTGCTACTGCCAAACGAACTAGAGAAGGTTGATGATGGGCGTAAGCCAACCGAAGCAGCAGTAGCAACTCCTGAGAGTAAAAATGAAGCAGCTTGTCGCTCGAAATTGTTACCTTTGTCGGCTTTAGCTTCTAAGATTCCGCCCTTTTTGTTTAAAATGATCAAAGATAATGGTGGTACGGGATATTCCCGATTGATGCCTCTTTCTGAGATAATCAAGGACGTGACCTCTAACTGAATCAGACCAGAATCCCCATAAAATTGACTAGCTTTAACTACAGCCATCGATCCTTTAGGAGCGATTTCTGCTCCTGTTGAACCTAGTAGGGGTTGTTTAAGCCTGATCAGATAATCTCGTTGGTGATTATATTGACCACCTAACTCCATCCAAACGATTGGTAATTCTACCTCGGCTTTAGCCGTCGTGCCACGCATGAATTGACTGGGAGATATAGTTTTTACCTCCTGACTAACAGTATTCGCCTCACTTGGGCTTGTCTCTTGTGAAAGATGTCTTTGACTTTCTACTCTTGGATTCGATTCTTGATAGCTAACAGATACTACGTTGGCAGAGTTAGGATAAACGTTGTCAAAGCTTACTTGTTGAGTATTGAAGTTACTTGCGCCATAACTGCCCATGTTTGCAGCTAACAACCATTGCTGCATCGGATCAATTGGCTCTTTCTTTTCAACTACTGGACGTGGTATTGCTCGACTGGTTCTAACTGGAATAGGGCGAGGAGGAGGAGTATTGGTGACTGTTCTAACAGGGGTTGGGCTAGGAGTTGGTTGTTGTGGTTGAGGTGCGGTCGTAACTTGTTCTGGTTCTGGTTCTGGTACAGGTTTTACGGCTTCGTTGAATTTTTCAACTTTTTTTATTTCGTCGCTTTGCTGATTAAGGGCTTGGTGGAGAGCCAAATCTTCATTGGGTGTTTGTGAAACCTCAGAATCAAAAATGCTCCCCGAATCCGAATCTGAGACTTCTGGAATAGCAACAGAATGTTGTTCCCCTAATGATACATAACCCCCCATCAAGAGACGCAGCAAGTGCATGGAGAGGAAAACACCACTACCGACCAATAATAGAGCGCACGCTCCCTTGTTGTAAGGATTATTGACAAAAGTTTTTTCCGTTCTTACTTGATAAGGGTCTTCAGGGATATCTAAATCTGAGTCACTATCTTGATAAGAAACTTTTTCACCTTCTTCTGTACCATCATCAGATAAGAAATCAGGCAACTCTTCTTCTGCAAGTGATTCTTGTTCTAGTTGTGATTCTTCTGTCCTTAATTTAACTTCTTGTTTTTTTTCTAATTCTACTACCATAACTCACTCCTTATAACGAGGAAATCAAACTAATTTCCAGACCGACATTACTAAGATTGAAGAACAATTCTTTCAGATGTTTTTTCGATTCGACATTTAAGATTTTTTGATTTAAGTCCAGGGATAAAGACTGAAAAGTATCTGTGGGATAATCTACTACTTTAACCCTTATTTTTTTGTTAAATCTACTAGCCAATAACTGTCTGTCTGAAGGGTTATAAGAATATAAATTTGCTACCATTTGCAACTCCCAGTAGCCAGTTTTATTTTCGACTTTTTCAGGTTTAGATAAATGTGTGATTTTTAAAACTCTAGTCTTTCCTCCCGACAGGATTTCTTTGTCAACCAATGACGAGATATCATCTAAGAGCATAGGCATTAACTCTGGAGTAACAAACATTAAAGCCACTGCACTCCTCTCTGTTATGGTCTTCTCATTAATTGATACTGCTGCTGCTTTTTCTAAGTTGTTTCCCTCCACCACCGTAATATTATATGATGCCGAAAACAATGCCTCCATCATCGTTCTAGTAAATTTATCTATTACTTCAGGACTTCTTTCAGATGATGTAATCGGTTGGGTTTTTAAAGTCTGCCCATTGGCTAACTCAACAAACCTAGTAGGCGGTTCATTCCCAACTTCTAACAATAATGAACCTTGAAATAATAGCTGAAGAATGATAACCAGTGATAAGCCAAAATTTCCCATTAATAGTAAGGGACTGTAATTAATTTTTTTGGCATTAGCTAATTTGCTGACTACATTTTTTTGATTGGTACTTATCATAATTATCCCTCCAAATATATAAAATTATCTACTTGAAAAAAAAATTAACCTTACGATTAGAGCAAAACTTCATCAAGTCAAAAGTCAAAAGTCAAAAGTCAAAAGTTTAATTTTTTTCAATAAATTCTGTTTATGATAAATTCAAGTAATAAGAATTTAATAAATAAATTATATTTTTCTTGTGTATTAGCTTTATTATAAATACACTTTTAGACATGAACAATCGACTTTTATTTAAGTTAATCATTTTATTATTTAACATGAAGAATAGTTATTACTTTTGACTTTTGCCTTTTGACTTTTGACTTATCAATTTACCGACCCTTTAAGGAGAAAGCAGCAACGCCAGTAAATACAGAAAACATCCCTAATCCTCCGCCAGTTCCCATACCCAAGGCTAACAATGGTCCAAATAATCCTGCGATTAGGGGGAACAATAGAATAGGATCTGAAGGAGTTTCAGCCATCAATATTCCCGTAAATCCGATGATTATGCTGTAGCTGAGTTTGGCTAACCAGACTCCGCCAAACGTACTCATATTCCTGAGCAGTGGTTCGTAACGAAAAGAATAGAGAGACATCCCCAAAAATAGGGGGCTAGTCAAGGCTGTTAGTATGGCAATTACTTCCAAAATCCAGTAGAAGGCATAGCCTATATTCAAGAACAGAATGGGAGTGGCAAAATTACTAACTCCTTGATAGACCGAACCCAAACCACCAAACAATCTGGCAAACCACTGAGAAGTTGCATAATCAGGACCTTGAGCCGTCTGGATTTTCGAGATCAACTGACTTCCCAGTCTCACTATCGGGTCGCTCCTATAGGTTGCGATAGATTGTTCGACCAATTTCTTAATTTGCGCCTCCGCATCAAAGAAACAAGCATTCCTGACATCTCGCTCAGGGATAGCAGCACAAGTTTTTACGGCATCCGTAGCGATTAATTGCATCATGGTTTTAGTCGCAGCTAAATCTGCTGCTTCAGATGCAGTTAATTCTTTAGACAAACTATCCAATATTTCTGTACTAATATCATTACTAATATCTCTTAAACCCAACAAAACCTTTCCCAACAAAACTGGCTGACCTGGTGGCTTCGATAACAGAAGCACCAAAAGAAAGGGAATGATAATATTCGACCAATCAAAGTATCCCCTTTGCCCCATTTGATATTGAAGCCATTGATAGGCAAAGAGACTTAAGGCTATTGCTCCGCATACTCCGCCAAGAAAACAAAGCCACACGAATAAATCACTGTCAAAAGTTTTTTGCCATACCTGATCAAAGGAATTAGCCAATAATTCACTAAACTCGCGATTCTTTTGCAAGAACTCTTGAGATGAGGTTTGAGCAAAGAATAATAATGGCGAGACATACATAATTAAAAGTAGTTGTTAAGTCAAAAGTCAAAAGTCAAAAGTCAAAAGTTTTTCTTTTTTGCAGTCCTAATAGATGCAGCCAGAATATTAGTAATTTCTTTAGCTTCTTGTAACAGCAAACTAAACTTTTTTTCAGATACAATTTCTGCTTCAATCATGACTTCAACCCAATAACAAAATTCCTGAGCTTCTGGAGAGAGCAATTTCATACTTACTTATGAAATCTTTGGTTGATTGTGCTGACTTTCCTTCAGCACAATTTGCTCCAATACTTGTTCCACTTCTTAAGAACTGTTTAGATAAAACTGCTGCTGCATCATTAAAATGTTTGTCCTTATTAATTTGAACATAAGCTCTAACAACTCTAACTGCAAACTTTTTAGTTCTTTCTTGAATAGAAATTTGCTTTTTATCCATCTAATTTTAATTAAATAAAAGTTATACTTTTGACTTTTGACTTTTGACTTTTGACTTCAAAAAAGTGAACTGAATTGAGTTATGGCATCGACAAAAGATACCCTGGCAGCAGCGGAATTCACCTTACCCTGCCACTCTTGTTGTGAGGTATTTTCTGAAATATTAGACAACTCACTCAGAAACATATTTTGACCCAATCCCAACTGTGTCAGTTCAGCGTGGATCGCCTGAGAAATGAAAGCATTGTTGGCTTGTTGAACTGCAATTTGTTTCATTACATCTTGGGTAACATCAGAACTAGCTGCATCAGTTGCAGCATTTAAAGAACTATCAGCTAACAGTGATATTGCTTCCAACTGTTGCTTTTTTTGTTGTTGTGCTTCTTCTCCCATTCTAGATTCAATATAGGCGGACAATATCTGTCTTTTGCCACTTGATATAGCCAATTGTTTTTTGCCAAAAGTTGTAAATTCTTCGATTTCTTCTGGATCATCATTGACAATTATTTCTGGGATTTCTCGGTCTATTGCATTGGGATTTGGATAACCAATTACTCCAAATAATTCTCCGATTTTTGCACTTATTCCCTCTAGGATTTTTTGATTCAGGATTGAAACCCCTGGATATTTTTCTAAACCTCCTAAATCTATAGCTCCTGTGATTTGATTTATTAAAAAATCTTGAGCCGAGCCTAAATAGAAATCTAGATTAATCCCGAAAAAATCTAAGCCACCATTTACTACATTATTACCGAATATTTGTTCCGAGAGAGAACTGACTCCTCCTAGCGTCGAATCTTCGTTGATTTCTTGAGTACTGGCAAAACTGGTAGTATTCCACAGGATTACTACAGAAGAAGCCAAGATTAATATTTTGGATTTTTTCATTTTTAAGTATTTTGAATGATTTTTACTAAATGGGATACAGCTTCAAAGGGATTTTTATACTTTTTAAAGTATTGGTCTCGCACCTTGACAAAATCTGGTTCATTTTTAATTAGTACTAACTCTTGTAAGGATGGATAATATTGACAAAAGTTCAAGATTGACCCAGTTTTTAACAACCAAGATGTTGAATTATCATTCTTATCTGAAAAGCTATCTAAAGTATTTTTTCGAGATATATAACGTGGTATTTCTAATTCTTTCTCTAGCAATTCTAAAGCTGAACTTGTCAATTTGCCGATTAAATAATTATCCGTATTTTCCAAAATTTGGGCTGAATGAGGAATGGATTTAATACTTGCTAAATCCTGCCCCGCATAGATTACCGATACCCCTGATTTTCGACCTGTGGCACAAAACCCTCTGAGGGTTTCCCCGTAAATGTCATAATTACTTCCCAAATTACTAACCTCGTCCATACAGAAGAAGGAGCGAGTGGAACGGAGGGATTTTCTAATCGCTGCGGAAAAGGCTGATAAAGCAATGGGGGTCATGGCTTCAGATTCCACATCCCCAATTCCAAAAACTACTAGTCGATTGGAATTGTCGAAAGTTGAAGGAGCAGCAATTAGTCGTCCCAGAGGACTTTCTATGATTACTTTCAGTTGATATCTAATATCTCTGTAAGCCTCAATAATTCCATGACTAGCATCTGGGTCTATACAATCTTCTCCCAAAAACCGCAAAAAATCTTTCATTGTGGGCATATCCTGCCACACTCTTGAACCTATACCTCCTTGATGGGCTGCTGAATAACGATTTTGAATTACTATATCTTTGAAAAATTTTTCTAATGAGTTCGTTAAAACCAACTCACAGTTTCTCTTTTTTTCCGCAGTTTGCTCTTTTGTTGTTACTAATGTTTTTAGTCCTGTTTTCAAAAATGTTCTAAAGATTTGTTCTGCTGCCTGTCTTTTTTCTGAGTTAAAGAGAAGTTTGGGGTCAACATTCTCAAATAGGTTATTACTTTCTTTCATGGTGTTGAAGTAAGAACCACCGACAAAATTAGTAATAGCATCAAATGTTCCTGTGCCATCCCCCCTGGTTTTGTCAACGATTGTGATATCCAAATCATATCCTAACCCTAGTGAGACTGCTCCCTGCATTACCACAGATTTTCCTGAGCCTTTTTTGCCCAGTATTGCGGTTATTTGAGGTTGCTCGTCATCATACATATTTATATGAAGTGGCACACCTCCTTTATCTGAGATGAAACAAAGACCCTTTTTGGCTTTAGTTGATTCAAAGTTTAACGGTAACAAACATACGGTTGGTTCTGACCAATACTGCTTTCTTCTACCCGAATCCTCTAACAAATCTTCCCAACGAAATGGCAGAGTTGCCAACCAAATGTCGTCAAAATATTTAGTTTCTCGCTCCACCACTGCTGGTTGCCGAAATTGACTTTTAAAACGATTTATTGCTATTCGTAATGATTCTGGGGTTTGACGATAAACTAAACCCACCCACCCC
>JASJCP010000209.1 GCA_030065935.1 Xenococcaceae cyanobacterium MO_167.B27 | reverse complement strand
AGAGAATGGAACTGTGTTTGTGGTTCACATAATTTGCGTGACTATAACGCGACCCTCAACCTCTTAGCCGTCGGACGGGCGGTTTTAGCCTATGGAGATACCTCTGTCGGGGACACAGCAATCGCTTTGTCTAGTCAAGTTTCGTCGAAGTAGGAAGCCCACACGGGTTTACCCTGTGGGTGTGTCACCTTCCCTATCCCTTGAACAACCGAAGTAGGGGCAAGGCACAGAAGAACCCCTACTGGCAAATACACGACGAGAATTGATTTACACTTTATTGAATGCTAAATAAACCGTTTTGAACCTAGTTTGACGAGTTAAAGAATCCCCCTGTTGACATTTTCTGGTGTAAATTTGTTTCTGATAAACCAATTGCTTGAGATAAACTTGAAGCATCGATACCGGGCGATTAATCTGGCTGCTTATTTCCTTAATGGTCATTCCTGTAGCTTGGGATTTGATTAGTTCTAAAATACGTTCTCTTGTTGTTGGCCCTGGAGTTGCGCCAATAATTTTGATAGTAGTCACAACAAACTTCCCTTTTGTGTTTAATTAGTTGGTATTGTTGATATCTATCTTCCAAATTATCTAAGTATTTATGCTTAGACCTTCTTAGATAGTCATCTCACGTTGTTATACTGATAAATTTTCTAAGATGCAACTGTATTTTTTCTTAAGCTCATAAGCTAAATTAAAGATGCTATGTAACAAGGATTAGATTGTTACAGATTGTTGGTGATTTGATAAATATTTTTGCTGAAGGTAACTTTATGACTACGATAGAAACTCGTCCGAAAATTTTGAATTTTTATAGTTCTCCTATTGGAAAAAAAATTATTACAGGAGTAACTGGTTTAGGATTAACTATTTTTGTAATTTTTCATGCAACAGGAAATTTACTCGTACTATTTAGTCCAGAAGCTTATAACCAGTTAGCTAATTTTATTGATAGTTTGGGTATCTTACTATATCTAGTAGAAATAATACTTTTGGGTGCAGTAATTTTTCACGTCATCATAGGAGTAATTATAGCTCTTAATAATCAGCGATCGCGTCCTCTAGGATATCAGAAAATCGAAAGTGCAGGGTTTCCTAGTAAGCAATCAATAAGCTCTCGCACCATGATTATTACAGGTTTAATTTTACTAATATTTTTAGTTTTTCATTTACTTACATTTAAGTTTGCTAAATGCGACTCTATCATTATTAATGGAATCGAGATGCGAAATTTAAGTAAGTTAGTCATCGCAACTTTCCATAAACGAATTTATGCTTTTAGTTATTCTGGAGTCATGATATTTCTAGGGTTGCATCTACGTCATGGTATTTGGAGTGGGCTACAATCTCTTGGTATAACCAACTCTCGTTGGAGTTATTTGTCTTATGGAGTTACTGGTTTTTTAGCTATCTTAATTACTTTAGGCTTTATTACTATACCTATTGTAATTTATCTGAGTTAAGTATTATTACAAAATTATGATGAAGGCTCAGGAACTAATAAGTAATAAGTAATCACAATTAATCCCCTTGCCCTATTCGCTACTCTCTATTCCCTATTCCAAGAAAAGCCTATCTTAACTATCGAATTAACCGATGCAATGCTCTATAAATAATCAGTGTTTTTACTGATTTAAAAATAGTAAATCCGCAAAAATACAGAACTTAAGTAACTGAATTATCAGTATAATAGAACCATACAATGTATAAATTTAAGGAAATTTTATTAAAAGCTTAATGATTTAAAGAAACGATGAAATATCTTGCGTGTAGTTCGATCTAAATATAGTATAAAACTAGAAAAAACTATTTATTGCTGCCAAGGTTTAGCTATGAAATTAGTCAAAAAATTTATGAATTATCAACTAATAATATTAGTTGCAGTAAGTATTATTCCTTTGACACAATCACCCCTTAACGCTCAAGAAAAAAATAATTCATCTGCTAACAATCGTTTTTCAGTTTCCTTCGAGCCACCCAATAAAAATCAACCTGTAGCAACTAGTGGGGGTGCATCTCGCGGACAACAGTGTATAGCAGATATGAATAACTCAGAAATTCCCATAACTGCTATAGTTCCCGCAATTAATCAAAGATTAACAGTAGCTTCTCATCCTACTTTCTTCATTCATGTTCCTGAAACTTCTGCACAAAAAGTTTTTCTTAATATACAAGATGAAAATGAAGAAGATAGCTATCAAAAAGTTATACCTATAGATGGGAAATCAGGAATTATTGGTGTAACTCTTCCTCAAGATGCACCACCTTTAAAAATAGGTAAAAATTATCAATGGTCTTTAGCTTTAATTTGTCAAGAGAGTCTTAAACCAGATAGTCCTATTGTTCAAGGTACAGTTACCAGAGTACAATCTCAGATGCAGTTGGCAGAAATATCAGAGGAAATGACAAAATTAGAACAAGCTGCTTTATACGCTGAAGCTGGAATTTGGTATGAAACCATAGCAACTCTAGCACAGCTAAAACAAGAGCAACCAAACAACTCGAATTTGCTATCGGTTTGGGAGGAAGTTCTAACTTCTGTGGGATTAGGCGAGCTGGCTCAAGCAGAATTTGTTAAGTAAATATAGAATGGACTAAACCATCCTTTATAGTTTTGAATAGCCAGTAAAAAGTATTAATATTCTCAAATTAAAGGGACAGGTAATTGGCTTGGTTAAAACTAAAACAAAAAATTTGGCATTTAAAAGGAATACTGACCATTGCTCCTAGCATAACTCTGTTAGTAATTTTAGGTAGCTTTACTGGTGTATATCAAACACTTGAATGGGCTACCTTTGATTTTTGGTTTCGGATTCGTCCCCAAGAATCGAAAGATAATAGAATTACAGTGGTTAATATCGAAGAATCAGACATTCAAGCTTTAGGACAATGGCCCATTTCTGATGGAAAATTAGCCCAACTCTTACAGAATATTATTCAACAGCAACCTAGGGCTATTGGTTTAGATTTATATCGGGATTTATCCTACGGTAGTCCACAAGAGCAAGAGGCGTTAGATCAGGTATATCGTTCCACACCCAATCTCATTGGAGTAGAAAAAGTTGTAGGGGAAACTGTTAATGCGCCGTCAATTCTCAAAGAACAAGATCAAGCTGCTATGGCAGATTTGGTATTAGATCAAGATGGAAAAGTCAGACGAGGATTAATTGCTGTTGCTCTTGATGATGGTCAAACTGTGTTAAGTTTGGCAACTAAACTAGCTTTAATGTATTTACAACAGGAAGATATTTATCTCGAAGCTTTGGAAAATAGCGATCGCAGATTTTTAGGAAAAGCTACCTTCTCACCCATCAAAAACAATGAAGGGGGTTATATTAATGTTGACTCTGGTGGCTATCAGATCATCTTAAATTATCGTGGTAATCAAGATAGGTTTAATCATGTCTCTCTTACCAGAGTTTTAAATGGAGACATCCCTGAAGATTTATTTCGCGATCGCATAGTGTTGATTGGGGCAACCGCAGATAGCCTTAACGATTTATTTTTTACTCCCTACAATGATACTGACACTGGTTCTAATCAAATGCCAGGGGTGTATGTTCACGCTAATTTAACCAGTCATATTATCAGTGCTGCTCTTGAAGGACGAACTATGATTGGAGGCATTACAGAAACAGGTGAATGGGTCTGGATTCTGTGTTGGTCGTTCATTGGTGCTAGCGTTAGTCTGTTAATCCTAGAGCGCAATCTACTGCGAATCGATCCCATATCATCCATAGAATTAACCTTAGTTGGTGCATTCTTACCTATCGGTGTTCTTTTCAGTAGCAGCTACTATTTATTTCTATGGGGTTGGTGGTTGCCGACGATCGCTCCTTTGATTGCATTTATTTTATCCACAGTTGCAGTAGTTAGTTATTACAATCAAAATCAAAAAAATCTAGCTTTTACCGATGGTCTAACTAGTATTGCGAATCGTCGTTTCTTTGATACCTATGTAGAAGAACAATGGCGACGCATCAAGCAAGGTAAAGATTTATCAGTAATTTTATGTGATGTAGATTTTTTCAAATTTTACAACGATACCTACGGACATCAAGCAGGAGATGAATGTTTACAAAAAGTCGCAAAAGCCATAACTGATGCTATTCGTTCTAGTGATATGGCAGCAAGGTATGGTGGAGAAGAATTTGTCATTGTTTTGCCCAATACTGATACGGAAACTGCGATGTTAGTAGCAAATAGAATTCGCTTTAAAATCAAAGCAATGCAGATACCCCATAAAAAATCTCAAGTCAGCGATCACGTTAGTATTAGTTTAGGTGTTGCTAGTGTCAATCACAATAGACCCCACAGCCCCGAAGAGCTAATAGCCTTTGCCGATCAAGGTTTATATATTGCTAAAGAACAAGGTCGCGATCGTGCTGTAGTAGCACCACGGTAACTACTAACTACTAACAACTAACCACTAACAACCTCTCCCATCAGCTAAGACAAATCCAGGTATAATAATAAGTTTGCAATACCCAAAAAAATTAGATCGGGGAGAAACTCTCATGGCGCGGATGTATTATGACGAAGACGCGAACTTAGACTTATTATCGAATAAAACCGTAGCTATTATTGGCTATGGCTCTCAGGGACACGCCCACGCTCTCAATCTTAAAGATAGCGGTGTTAACGTAGTAGTTGGTTTATATTCTGGCAGCAAATCTATAGCTAAAGCAGAAGCAGCAGGGCTAAAAGTCCATAGTGTTGCAGAAGCAGCAGCAGTAGCAGATATGATTATGATTTTGCTTCCTGATGAAGTGCAAAAAACCATCTATAAAAACGAAATCGAACCGAATCTTAAAGAAGGTAATATACTAGCTTTTGCTCACGGTTTCAATATTCATTTTGGTCAAGTTGTTCCTCCTGAGTCAGTAGATGTAGTAATGATTGCACCGAAAGGCCCAGGACATCTGGTAAGAAGAACTTATGAACAAGGACAAGGTGTACCCTGTTTGTTTGCTGTTTATCAAGACGCTTCTGGACAGGCACGCGATCGCGCTATGGCCTATGCTAAAGGTATTGGTGGGACTCGCGCAGGTATCCTAGAAACTAGTTTTCGAGAAGAAACTGAAACCGATTTATTCGGGGAACAAGCAGTACTCTGCGGTGGTTTGAGTGCTTTAATTAAAACAGGATTTGAAACCTTAATCGAAGCTGGTTATCAACCAGAATTAGCTTATTTTGAGTGTTTGCACGAAGTTAAATTAATTGTCGATTTGGTAGTTGAAGGTGGATTAGCTAAAATGCGAGACAGCATTTCTAATACTGCTGAATACGGCGACTATACTCGTGGTCCTAGAATAGTTAACGAAGCAACCAAAGCAGAAATGCGTAAAATCCTCCAAGAAATTCAGTCTGGTCAATTCGCTAGAGAATTTGTCTTAGAAAATCAATCAGGAAAACCTGGATTTACTGCGATGCGCCGTCAGGAAGAAGAACATCCCATTGAAGAAGTGGGTAAAGATGTCCGCGCTCATTTTAGCTGGCTTAAAGAAGAATAAATTATTTATAAGGGGGAAGATACATTCCCTCTTTCCCAAGTTTCCATAGTAAATCTATCTCTTTTGAGAGTTTCTAACTCATTGTCAGGAAATAAACTAATCAAAAATTGATTAATATTACCTCTGACTTCCTGACTTTTATTGCTGTAGGGTTGAGGCAGAAAGCTATCACCTACTGTTACATAGACAAGAGACATTGTTAAGCATAGTTGAAACAGTCCTTTAATTTTCATCCTTAGTATCCTCTCTAGTATTGTTTTAAATTCAAAAAATTGAGTAACTGCTCAATAACCGCTGGGGGCGATCGGGAATAACCCTCTTTTGTCACTTTCGGAGACTGCGATCGTTAAAACCATTACACTGAGGTTAGTTGACAGAATCCACTATAATTCTTAATTCTTATTAGAAAATAATAAGCGCGATTGCAGTCATTACAAGAGTTTCAGAACGAACGAAATGGCAAGAGTTTTCCCAGACTGACAAAAGAGGGATAAAAAGACGAAGTCTTGATGTCCTCCTCGCAGAATCCGCAGATAGTTTTCCCGACTTTTACTTTTGCTACTACTGAAGTAAGTAAATAGATCGTTGCCAATGACTGTGCAGTATCCGTTCTGACCCTGATGTCTTGTCCCTGTATCATCAGTATGTATATACTCAGCAGTCTCTAAACCTGTTTGTAAAACTTGACTCTGCTCAATGTGAAAAGACTCTTTGTTCTCTACCAAGAGGCGGTTAACTTGCCCGCACGAAATATCTATTCCACACTCTCTCAGCTCTTCTAAAATTAAATTCTGTGGCACTCGACATTGATAATGTTGATAGAGAGTAAATGACATCTTCGTGGGTCCATAATGTCCAAGATATTCTCTAGGTAACTTTCCGACTATTGTCTTTCCCGAGACTGTGACGTATTCGGCAAGCTTAAACCTAATATTGTGTCTATGAAGGACTATTTCTTGTACATCATATTCTCTATAGCCATTAAAACTAGCATCTTCTGGCAATTCCTCTGGCTCAATGATTCGCTCTTCATCTATCACAAAGCTTAACTTCTTGCTGCGTTTTTCTGAGCCAGCTCTTTTACCTTTTTGTTGAGAATGAGAGGACTCTTGATTGAGAGTGCTGGGTCTAATTTTCGGTTTACTCTTTAGTTTCTTGGCTGCTTTTAGTTCTTCGTCGAGACCACTAACTTTTTTTTCTAGCTTGGCAATTTTCTCCTGTTGCTCTCCGATTATTTGCTGTTGATTTTCGATTATCTTTTGCTGCTCAGTAATTAGGTTCAGCAACAAATTCACCAAGGGTGTGCGTTCGCTCTCTGGAATCTCTATCGGCAGCTGGTCAAGTCTCATTGTCTTATTAAAGCAGATAGACAGGATTTATTGCAACTTGATCTCCTTTTATCCCCGATCGCTCCCAGTGGTTATTGAGCAGTTACAAGTTTATCCATTACTCGACCAATTTTATCGTCATTAAAATCCTCTGCAACTATTCCCTCCCCGAAGAGATGTTCTGTAGCTTTATCATTAAAAAACTGTGTAAATAAATACAAAGGTCTTGAGACAAAACCCAGGGCATTTAAAATTATACTTTTAACAATTATTCCGATCGCCCCCAGCGGTTATTGAGCAGTTACCATTATTTAACTTTTCTTGGGGCTGAATTCCTAACTGTTCATTTATTATTTCTACTATACCTATTTCATCTATTATTCCCGCTATTATTCCTAAATGATTAATTGTTTGAACTTGAATATTATTAGCTGATTCACTCATTCAAATAAAGTAGAAAAATTCTTTTTATTAGAATCATTTTCTCTGATTTTTATCGACGGCAAAACTATTTTCTTAACATTATTTAATCAAAGCGTCGCATTTTGATTGATTTGTAGAGCAATTCCTCTGACAAGTGCGATCGCCTAACCAGGGCAAAAACATAATCTTTACATATTACATTTTGACGTGCGGAAAGAGAATTAAAGGGAATCTCAACCTCTTCCATCCCTTGAACCCACTTAGAACTAGAGCCTTGACTATCCACATCTATTAATAGTGTCTTCTGTTGCTTCTTGGTAATTAGCCAATAGGATAAGTGAACTGAGGTAGTTGATTTCGATACCCCACCCTTTTGATTGACTAGTGATATGACCTGTCCCATGAACAGTATTTATTTAATTACTGCATTACTTACTGCATTATTGCATTACTTACTTAAATTGATACTTAAATAATTATTTAAAGGCTGATGGTATTACTTCATTAATTACTAAAACATGGCAGTAAATTTATAAGTAAATAAGCAATGAAATGAATTTTGCAATGCTCATTTAATCAGTAAAGATTGTCTAATAAATGGCTAAGGCACAATCAAAGCTAGACATCGCTTTGTCAAGGAATTCATATTATGCCAAGCAAGGTTAGAATAATAAGCCCAAAAGAATTAGAAAATATGCATACTGGCTCACTTATGTCTAGACGAAAAGCATTACTGGCTTGTGAGGAGTCATTAGATGTAAGTGACCGCGATGAAAATTATCAAGTTGAGACAGGCTATATCGAGTTTAAGCAAAGTAGTGAGTGGAAACAGGCTTATCGAGAATTAAAAGCTGTATTGGATGTCCGTGAAAACTGGTCAAGAAGCAAATTAAAACGATAATTTGAGGGTTAAGTCGCAGGTAGTGAGCCAAATAACTGACGCTCGCCCTACCAAAAGCCAAACTGGTAAAGTAACTCTACTCTTTACAGCTTATGATGAGCGTAACACTTAATTGCGCGATCGCACTCTCTGGAACATCTTTAATGAAGTTAGGGAAATGATAAAAATTAAAGCTACATTTGCTGACGGAATCAGATATGCAGAAGTTGAATCTACATCTATTGAGAAAGCTATGCAAGCTGCACAAGCTCGATATATTGCAGCCTCAGAGTTTAGTGTAGTCAGCATAGTAGATGAAAACTATCGCGGGTGCAAAATTGAATCATCCTCAGAAGAAGCATTAGGTGGATGGAGCAATGTATATTGGTCAGCTTTTACAGGCGACTTATATGAATTAGATTCAGGTTTTGGCGGTGGCTCTATCGAGGAAATGTTTGATGTCATGAAGATGAGAGTTGATGAGTTTCTAGACTGCTTTGACGGTGATACAGACAGGTGGGATGAAAGATAATGCTTGCTATAACTCATTGCGCGATCGCATCTGCTGGAACATCCCTAATCCTTGGAACAGCCGATCCTCTACTTCTGGGACTATCAATCATTGGCTCACAACTTCCCGATCTGGACAACTACAAGTACTATCGGTAAAATTTTCTTTCCTATCAGTTCATGGATCGAGGATAGATTTCCCCATCGTTCCATTACTCACTCTTTACTCGCTACTGCTGCTATTACTGTAGTTAGTTTCTCTGTTACCTACTTTTTACTGGGGGGTATAGATTTAAAGATAGCGATCGCATTACCTTTAGGACATCTATTAGCCTGTTTCTCCGATACTTTCACCAAGCAAGGAGTACAGCTATTTTATCCCGATCCAGCTTGGGCAATTAGTGTTAGTAATCCCAGGAGGAGACTAAAAACAGGTGGTGCTGGTGAATTATGGGGTTTGGGAATAGCGATCGCTCTGCTAATATTCGGAATTTATCTAGCTAATGGTGGAGGAATAACTCAGAAAGTCAGTCAGAATCTAGGTTTAAGAGATGGCATTGTCAGAATCTATAACGAGAATGCTGCTACAAATAAGGTGTATGCTCAGATAAAAGGTTATTGGGCATCAGATAGAACTAATGCTGATGGTAAGTATTTGATTCTTGGTAATGAAGGTAAAGAGTTTATCGTTACTGATGGGAAGGGAATTTATAAGACTGGAGAGCAGATAATTACTAGCAAAGTGACAACTACCGTCGGGGAAGCTGCGAGTACTGAAATTAAGAATCTGACTTTTAATGATGAAGATGCGATTCCCGCACTGGAAGAACTACAACTGGCTAGGAGTTTCGCATTGACAGAATCGAAAAGCTATGTAGTTTCAGGCGGTGCCACTCCTCATCCGCGTAGCGGGTCGCCAAATAATTACTAACAATTACTCTGGGAAAATTTTCAGTAATAAAT
>JASJCP010000045.1 GCA_030065935.1 Xenococcaceae cyanobacterium MO_167.B27 | reverse complement strand
GTGGAGGAATTGCGAGTCAGGGTTTACAAATAAATGCAGGTTTTTTGGTTGGAAACCTAGCTTTAAAACCTCCCATTTCTGGGGTAATGTTTGCCTCGACAATGTTAACGGTCGGTACTATCCAAGCAGCACTAGTTTAACCCTTTAAGCCTGTTTAACCACCTGGTTCTAGAGCTCAAGGCTGGCACACACCTTAAGGTAGGAACTTAAACACTTGCCGTTAACGTAGCCAACTAAATGACTTAGTCTGGTCAACTTGTGGGCTATATTGCAAGCCCTCGACTTCGTCGATGGGTTGTTGACCTGAGATTTAATGGTGTTGAGTTAAATGATTTAACCTTAGTAACGACTAGCACCTGGTTTATAGACGATGAAGCTGACAGTTTGACATTGTCTAATATTGTCAAAACCAACTACACGAATGTAACAATCAGAATATTCAGAACGACACTCGCGAACTTCTGCTAATACTTCTTGAGCAGAGCGACAATTGAATAAAGGAAGTTTCCATAAAGTCCAGTGGTGTAATTCTGGAGTAGGGTCTTTTTCAAATTCAACTCCAGGAATATAACCTTGCTCCAACATATATTCAATTTGTCTGGAAATTTGTTGGTCAGTTAAAGGGGGTAAATAAGAAAGGGTTTCGTAACGACGCTCTTTAGGTAATGTTTTCATTCGCTTATCCTTTAGTTATTTTCTTCAGAAGATTCCCTAGCATCTAACTCAGTATTATCTGCTTGAGGAGAAGATTGAGTAAGACGCTCCAAAAGACGACGACGATGCTCTAAGTTCGCTTGTTTAATAGAACTACTAACTATCTCTGGGATGTACTCTAGAACTTGCTCTACTAAGTCATCACGAACTATTAAAATTCGCATGACCAATCGCTTTCCTTGAAGTTCTGACATTAGCCCTTCGATATACTTTTCACCATCCTGAAGTTTTCCACCAGAAGAATACTGTCTCAGCCAGATGGCTTCTGCTGGATTGGTTTCCGTCAGTTGAGCGATAATGACCTTTACCGCTTGATAGGTCAGATAGTTTTGTACAATCTTAGCTGTATCTCTCGCAATGTCTTTTGGCTGCATCTTATTCAGTTATCAGTTATCAGTTATAGTTATTAGTCTTTTAGATTACAGGCTACTAATTTAAAAGTTGGTTATTGTAGGCAACTTTTTAGCTTTGAATCTTGCTATTAACTGATAACCTTGGACTGGGTTTAGAGAGTATCCATTGCTTCAAACTCGAAGGTGATTTCTTTCCAGAGTTCGCAAGCAGCAGCTAGTTCGGGACTCCAACGACAAGCCTCACGGATAACGTCGTTACCTTCACGAGCTAAGTTACGACCTTCGTTACGAGCTTGAACACAAGCTTCAAGAGCAACACGGTTAGCTGTTGCACCAGGAGCATTACCCCATGGGTGTCCTAAAGTACCACCACCGAACTGTAAGCAGGAATCATCACCGAAGATTTCTACTAGTGCGGGCATATGCCATACGTGGATACCACCAGATGCTACAGGCATAACTCCACCCATAGAAGCGTAGTCTTGAGTGAAGAAAATACCGCGAGAACGATCCTCTTCTACATAGTCTTCGCGCATTAAGTCAACGAATCCCATAGTGATACCGCGCTCACCCTCTAATTTACCTACAACAGTACCAGAGTGTAAGTGGTCGCCACCAGAGAGACGGAGACATTTAGCTAGGACACGGAAGTGGATACCGTGGTTTCTTTGACGGTCGATTACTGCGTGCATTGCACGGTGGATGTGAAGTAATAAACCGTTGTCACGACAATACTTGGATAGGGTAGTGTTAGCAGTAAAACCACCAGTTAAGAAGTCGTGCATGATGATGGGTGTGCCAAGTTCTTTAGCGAATTCAGCACGCTTGAGCATTTCTTCGCAAGTACCAGCAGTAACGTTGAGGTAGTGACCTTTGATTTCGTTGGTTTCTGCTTGAGATTTCTCAATTGCTTCTTGTACGAATAAGAAGCGATCGCGCCAGCGCATGAAAGGCTGAGAGTTAATGTTTTCGTCGTCTTTAGTGAAGTCTAGACCGCCACGAAGACACTCATAAACTGCACGACCATAGTTTTTAGCGGATAAACCTAGTTTGGGTTTAATGGTACAACCTAACAGAGGACGACCGTATTTGTTGAGCTTGTCACGCTCTACAGTGATACCGTGGGGAGGTCCAGGGAAGGTTTTGATTAAAGCAACGGGGAAACGGATATCTTCCAAACGTAACGCACGTAATGCTTTGAATCCAAAGACGTTACCAACCAAAGAGGTTAATACGTTAGTAACAGAACCTTCTTCAAAAAGGTCTAAAGGATAAGCTACAAAACAGAAATACTGATTGTCTTCACCAGGTACAGGCTCTACTTCATAGCAACGACCTTTGTAACGATCTAAGTCAGTTAGATTGTCAGTCCATACTGTAGTCCAAGTACCAGTAGAAGATTCAGCAGCAACCGCAGCACCAGCTTCTTCTGGAGGTACTCCAGGCTGGGGAGTCATACGGAAACAAGCTAATAAATCAGTGTCTTTGGGAGTGTAGTCAGGAGTGTAATAGGTAAGGCGATAATCCTTTACCCCTGCGTCAAACCCTGCGGATGATTTGGTTTGTACCATGTTAGGTTAATTCCTCCATAAACAAGATGCTTAGTGTTTTCTTTTTTAGAGTCTAAATATATCTGTGGACTCTATTTCACTGGGAAGAAAAATCTGTAAGAGTCACTATACAAGAGCGAAAATGTAGGTCGCTAATCTTCGTATGACTAATTCTTTTTTCAAGTAATAATCTTAACATAGTTTTTAGACTTTAAAATCAGTTTTGTCAATATTTTTTGGGAAATTTGATTGTATTTATTTGGGTGATTGATTAGTTTCACTAATGCTTTAATATGGTTTACTCAATTTTGTTAAGAAATATTAATTAGCTATATGCTATTCAACCATAAGCCAATATATTTGGCATCAGTTGTCATTTCCAAGATAGCCTAAGTATATATACTCGAAAATTTAGGATTAATTAATTAAAAAATTATCTGTGTAAAATCACAAAAATGACGATAAACTGTATTTTTTTGAGTTAATAGCCGTTTATAATGACCCAAAAAAGTTATTTGATTTTTTTTGAAAAATACTTATTTAAGTTAAAGATCGAGATACTAATTAGATCGTAAATCCCAATAATCTTGCACTTCAATCACTCAATCTGCCCTGAAGAGGGAGATTTATTGAGAGAATTTTTGTGAGGAAAAAGAGTAACTAACAATTGATCGATATAGACTTTACCGATCGCCGTTCCTTCTGGAATTTTGAGGTTTTTTTCAATCTCTTCGACAATTGTTGTCGTTTCTGTTACTTCCTCTGATTCTTCGCTCCAAGGATCGGGAGAATTAGGGGGAGGTGAACTATCAACTATTTCCTCAGTCTTTGAGTTATTTTCAGTAGAATTTGGTTGCTGATTAATTTCGGATTTTGGTGATTCTTCGGGCTTCAAAATAGTAGCAGTTTCCGAATCTTCATTCTTAATTCCATTTAAAGCATCTATTTCTGAAGGCTTGGTTGGTGAATCACTTGTGGTGGAGCTATTATCGGAAAAGTTGTTCTCTACATATCGAGAGGTGTCCCCAATTATCGAACCTGGAGTAACAACTTTCATAGGAGAGACAGAAGCATTAAAAATTGTCGTTGCTGTTCCAATACAAGCGTTGCTACCAATTGTGCTTTCTCCGATGACTAAAACTCCAGAACCCAAAGTCGCTCCATTTTCTACATGAATGACACCACCATAAGCATTAAGAACAACTCCCATCCCAATACAAGCATCAGCACCTATGACAATACGACTATTGGGAGCAGCTTGTATGATAACTCCTGGTGCTATAGATGCAGTGGGGTGAATTTCAACATCCCCACCAATAAGAATCTTGGAATTAACTACAGGTTGCAGAGGTGGTAAATACATTTTTACAGTAATCAGTAATCAGTAATCAGTAATCAGTTGTTAATTGCTAATTACTAATTACCGTTGTAATTCGTCTTTATTTATGGACGTTGAATTATAGTTTCAGAGACGCGACGTTTGGCAGCAGGATCTATACCAATCAGACGGACGTATTCTCCTGCGTGTTCTACTAAACAAGCTTCTAATGCAGCAACTACATCTAATTCATGACGGCTATCAATGGGAGAGCAACTTTGCCAAGACTTGGTTTTAAAACGACGCTTGTTGGCGTGTTCTGTGCCTATTTTGTAGCCAGCCGATAGTAAAGAGCGAATTTCTTGTAATGCGGATTCACTTAAGTGTTTGTTGCTAAATTCGTTACTGTAGCCGTGAGTGCGACCATTCCCATTCCATTTACCATTCCCATTGCTGGAGCTAAAGCCATTGCTAGAACTAGAAACTGGTGCAGTATTAGTTGGGGCTACTTGTTGGCGATCGCCAGGACGTTGAATTATAGTTTCAGAAATGCGACGTTTGGCAGCAGGATCGATACCGATCATACGGACGTATTCTCCTGCGTGTTCTGTCAAACAAGCTTCTAATGCTGATATAACATCAGATGCACGGGTACTTTCTATAGGAGAGCAACTTTGCCAAGACTTGGTTTTGAAACGACGCTGGTTAGCGTGTTCTGTGCCTATTTTGTAGCCAGCCGATAGTAAGGAGCGAACTTCTTGTAATGCGGAATCACTCAATCCACTACTTGCTGCGGTATGACTGCTGTAACTGCTACTGGAGCTATGGGAAGCAAAGCTAGAGCCATTAGATGAGCCTGTAGCAATTCCTTCTCCTGGGCGTTGTACAATAATTTCCGCTATTCTTTTTTTGATGTTGGGGTCAACACCGATGATGCGAACATAGTCTTGAGGATGTTGGTTAGCTATTGCTGTTACCTCACTCATGACTTGATTGAGGCTACCGCTAACTTGTCCGGCAGTGAGCCAAGATTTAGTTTTGAAACGACGCTTGTTGGCGTGTTCAATACCAATATTGCAACCTTGAGAGAGTAGAGAGTTAATTTGTCCAGAAAAATCGACCGTGCCATTGCTACCATTACTAGCAAAGCCATTACCGTTACTGTAACTGGTGCTAGAGCTTGCAACTTTACCTTGACTGGGGGTATCTTCAGGACGCTGAACGATAATTTCAGCAACTCGACGTTTGGCTTGGGGGTTTACTCCTACTAGCTTGACGTATTCTCCTTGATGTTCTTGTAGAATGCCTGCTAGTTGACCCATAATTTGGTCTTCGTTTCTACCAGCGATCGCACCACCAGTTAACCAAGATTTGGTTTTAAAACGACGCTTGTTGGCGTGTTCAGTAGTGATAGTGCATCCTTGAGCCAACAGTGATTTCAACTGGGTTCTGATATCAGTACTTAAACTCATATTTCCTACTGAATTTATATAGTTATTATCTTTAGTGTTCTTTGGGGAATCTGACTGAGGTTCAGCAACAGTATCACGGATGGGATTGATACAAGCAGAATTTTCTGCACATTGATATCCAGCTAGGAGAGCTTCGTTAATTTGAACTACGTGGTGGGCAAAAGCGCGATCGCTGTCTTGAACGTCAGGCAGACGGTCTGCTTGTTGTTGAGTAGTAATTACTGCTCCTGATGAGACATATTTACCAGGTGGGATTTCTACGTCTTGAATTAGAGCGTGCATCATTACAATACAGCCATCGCCAACTTTGGCATTAAATACCGTAGAACGAAACCCGATAAAACACTCATCTCCCACATAGGCTGGACCATGAATCAATGCCATGTGAGTGATACAAGTATTTTTACCTATCCAGACAGAATATTCTTTTCTGTCATCTCCTGTAACTCTCCCCTTTTCCAAGCCATGAATAACGACACCGTCTTGAATATTAGTGCTTTCTCCAATATAAAATGGTGTTCCTTCATCTGCTCTAATCGAGCTACCAGGAGCTATAAATACATTCGCACCTACTCTAACATCTCCAATCAATCTGGAAAATGAATGTACGTAGGCACTACTATCGATTTGTGGTTCTGCTAGATCGCTCGACCAAGGAGTTGGGGGAGCCGCTTTAGTGCGGACTGCCATGATTTAATTTTCTCCTACATTAACTAAGCCAAAAGCTATTTCAGGTAAGTAACTTGTTTTGCTACTATCAAATATTCCCTGGAATTTTCTTATGAAAAACGTTCTGCTTCTCTTTTGCTGTAAAGAGAGCGATTATCGACGGAAACTGTGTCAATAATTCCTACAATCGTGGCATCTAAAGGACGTTCTTCGTAACGGCTTTCGATACGAGCAGCACTTCCCCTACTTACCAAAACCCACTCATTGATACCAGCACCCACAATATCCGCTGCAACTTCGTATTTTGGTAATAACTGCCCTGATTCGTCGATAAACTGCACTAATAGCAGTTTAACTCCCGTCATACTGGGAGCTTTTTGAGTGCTTACTACTGTGCCACGAACTTTGGCAATTTGCATCTATGGTCTTCTTAAAGGCTGGGGATTGACACTTTCACGGAATTGTTCTACCGCCTCAGTGTAACGAATTGGTAGTACATACTCCAGGTTTTCGTGGGGACGAGCAATAATATGGTGAGATAAAACTCTTCCACCATTTACACGACCCACGTTATCAATTCCAGCAGATACGGAAGCTTGTACCTCAGATACATCACCACGAACAATTACTGTAACCCGACCTGTACCAATTTTTTCATATCCTACCAGAGTGACGCGGGCTGCTTTTACCATAGCGTCAGCAGCTTCTACTACTGCGGGAAACCCTAAAGTTTCAATCATTCCAACTGCAATAGACATGGAAATTTTACTCCTTAAAAAATATTTTTATTAACCAAATAGCAAGAACCAAAGGTGAAACCATAGGCGGAAAACTGCTCTCTGACAATGATTATGTTCAGGAGCTAGAAATTATCTCCATACCACTTCACCCTCAAATCTCTCAAAGATACCTATCCTAGCTAATAGGTTCGGAATTGTTCTACCTCTTCTGTGTAGCGAATGGGTAAGACATATTCTAAGTTTTCGTGAGGACGAGCAATAATGTGAGTCGAAAGTACTTCCCCACCATTTACACGATTAGCAGCTTCAATCCCAGCAGATACAGAAGCTTGTACTTCCGATACATCGCCACGAACAATTACTGTAACCCGACCTGTACCAATTTTCTCATAACCAACAAGGGTAACACGGGCTGCTTTTACCATAGCATCAGCAGCTTCTACTACTGCGGGAAACCCTAAAGTCTCAATCATTCCAACTGCGATGGGCATATTCTTAATTCCTTCTTATTCAAGCCAAAATTCAGCAACTAAATTTAGTTAATTCGTCGTCATACCAAGTCTCATAATTTCCTCTGGGGAACTCACTAAGACAGTTACCTGTAAGAGAGTAGTTTTAGCTTTGACCTAGATCAAATCTGTTTCCTTTCATCTTTCTGGGTCTGTAATTTTCTCTTTTACTGGTTTTTTTGAGTTAGTTATGAGTTGACTTAGATTTCACGGGAATAGCTAATTTACCTTTCCATAATTAAGGATAGATAACGATGTCCCCTTTGACAATATAAATCGTGATTATATTTTTTAATTTGATTGTTAATAAGAATTAATGCCTAGAGAATTACAAAAGTATTTTGTATGTAGTTAAATTGGCTCCTTGCTCTCAATCATTGAGTTTGTGGATTTTTTAAATTAGATATTTGATATGGGGAATAGGAAATACAGAATAGGGAATAGGGAATGTATAAATAATTTTGTAATGATAAATATCTATTGATAGATTTTTGCCTCACAAAACGGCTGTTAAGGGGGTTATAGGTCGATCCTTGGGAATAAAATCTCAATTTTGATAAAATATAAAGAAAATATGCGTTTTTTAGATAGCCTAGAAGCTATAGGGAACAGCAGGAATAAAAAAACTAGCAGATTAGCTAATTGTAGCGGTTTCCCCCAAGGCTGTTGCAATTTGAAAAGGGTGATATTTTTCCCTTGTCCTCAAGATAAACTATCTCGTTATCTGAGAAGACTTTTATAGGATTGAGCTTCATAACCTGATAAAATTAAGGACTAACAAATTATAAAGTAAGCGTTGATTAAATCTGGCAGCAACAAATAAATGGCTGCAAATATAAATTTAATGTTGTAATTTCTGGGGCATTTTGATGGCTGAGTTACTTCTTAAAAGTATATGGATTGCCCCTTTTTATGGGCTTCTTGGCGCAATCCTTAGCTTACCTTGGTCTTTGGGCATAATCCGTCGTACAGGACCAAGACCAGCAGCTTATATTAATATCCTAATGACTTTTATTGGCTTTGTTCATGCAACAATTGCTTTAAATTATATTTGGTCAATTCCAACGGAAAAACTGGTATTTCATTGGTTAGAAGTAGCAGACTTGAATTTAACTTTAGCTGTGGAGTTATCTCCAGTCAGCTTGGGTGCATTAGAGTTAGTGACAGGTATTAGTCTGCTAGCTCAAATTTATGCTTTGGGATACATGGAGAAAGATTGGTCGTTAGCACGTTTCTTCTCTCTGATGGGATTTTTTGAAGCAGCACTAGTAGGAATTGCTTTGAGTGATTCTTTGTTTCTTAGTTATGGATTATTAGAGTTGTTGACTTTATCAACTTATCTCTTAGTAGGATTTTGGTATGCTCAACCTTTGGTAGTGACGGCTGCAAGAGATGCTTTTCTGACTAAGCGAGTGGGGGATATTGTGCTGTTGATGGGAATAGTGGCAATGTCTTCTTATGGAGCAGATTTAAACTTTTCCGATCTAGAAAGTTGGGCAAATACGTTTCCTTTACATCCTTTAACAGCAGCACTGGTAGGTTTATCTTTAATTGCTGGTCCTACTGGGAAATGCGCTCAGTTTCCCCTCAATCTCTGGCTGGATGAAGCGATGGAAGGACCTAACCCCGCAGGAATTCTCAGGAATTCTATTGTAGTTTCTGCTGGTGCTTATGTCTTGATTAAGTTGCAACCAGTATTTACTCTATCCCCTGTATCTTCTGACGCTTTGATTATTTTGGGGACGGTGACAGTAATTGGGACTTCTTTAATGGCGATCGCGCAAATTGATATTAAAAGAGCTTTATCTCATTCCACTAGTGCTTATCTAGGTTTAGTATTTATTGCCGTAGGATTAGGACAAGTTGACATTGCCTTTTTACTCTTGTTTACTCATGCGATCGCCAAAGCCTTACTATTTATGAGTGCAGGAGCAGTAATTCTAACGACAAGTAATCAAAACGTTACGGAAATGGGTGGTTTGTGGTCACGGATGCCAGCAACAGCGATCGCTTTTGTAGTAGGTAGTGCTGGACTACTAGCTCTAACTCCAATGGGAATGTTTTGGACTTTCCAGCGTTGGTTTAATGGCTCTTGGGATACAGACTGGTGGTTATTAGCATTGTTAATGTTTGTCAATGCTCTATCTGCCATTAACCTCACTAGACTATTTCGAGTGATTTTTCTAGGGAAGCCCCAGATGAAAACTCGTCGCGCTCCAGAAGTGAATTGGCAAATGGCATTTCCAATGGTGTCTTTAACCGTGGTTACTTTACTAGCACCCTTAGCACCAATGGGATGGAATCTGTGGTTAAGCCCTAATGCTCCTTTGTTAGTGCCTAATGCTCAGGTGACTCAATGGGCAATGCCTTTATTAATTGCTTCAGGAGTTTTGGGCTGTATTATTGCTACAGCAATTCCTCGGAGAAAAACTTGGGCAAGATCCAGTCAAGTGGTGGTTCGATTCTTCCAAGATTTATTGGCTTATGATTTTTACATTGACCGTTTGTACCAAGTAACAGTAGTAGCTGGAGTATCTTTATTAGCAAAATTTACTGCTTGGATCGACCGTTATGTAGTTGATGGGTTAGTAAATCTGGTGAGTTTGGCAACTATTTTTAGTGGCAATACCTTGAAATATAACACTACAGGTAAATCTCAGTTTTATATCTTGACTATGGTGCTGGGAATCAGCATTTTGCTTTGGTCATTACTTAACGGTCAATGGTCGATAGTAACTAACTATTGGTCATCTCTGATTCAATAACCATAGTTGGGACATTCTGGTAGGAGTCAGGTATCCGCGCAAGCCTTCCGTCCGTATAGGATTCAGAATTGGTTGGGATGCACTCAATGGCTGCAATTGACCAATCAGAAATTCAATCTCACCTTAAGTGTCCCGCTTTAAGTTGGTTGTTTTATTAATAAGTAATAAGTATCCGCGCAAGCCTTGCGCCCGTACATAATTAACAACAATCAATTCTCATTCACTATTCCCCATTCCCCATTCCCTATTCCCTATTCCCTATTCCCTAATTAACAAAGAGATTATGCTTAGTGCTTTAATTTTGATTCCACTGGTGGGGGCGATAGTTATTGGTTTCTTTCCTGACAAAGAAGGGAAGATGAGCCGTAACTTAGCAATATTTACTGCCCTTAGTGTCTTAGTTATTAATATTTATCTAGGATGGCAGTTTGATACCAGTGTGAGTGGGTTTCAATTTTCAGAGTATATTCCTTGGTTACAGTGGATCGGGTTGAACTACAGCATCGGTATAGATGGATTATCTTTTCCTCTGGTGTGTCTAAATAGTCTTCTAACCCTGATTGCCATTATTGTCACCGATAAATCTATTGCTCGACCTCGATTTTATTACTCGATTTTGTTGCTCTTGAGTTGCGGTGCTGTGGGAGCATTTTTAGCCAAGGATTTGCTGTTATTTTTCCTCTTCTATGAATTAGAGATTGTCCCCTTATATTTCTTGATTGCTATTTGGGGTGGAAAAAGAAGGGGTTATGCAGCAATGAAATTTCTGCTCTATACCGCAGTGTCAGGAATTTTAGTGTTAGCTTCCTTCTTAGGGTTAGTTTGGTTAACTGGTGCAGATAGTTTCGCCTACGAGCCTTTGCGATCGCATACTTTATCTTTAACTAGTCAGCTATTAGTCATTGCTCCTTTGTTAGTAGGAGTATTTATCAAAATTCCGATTTTTCCTTTCCACACTTGGCTACCTGATGCTCACGTAGAAGCTTCTACCCCCATATCTGTACTATTAGCAGGGGTGTTACTGAAATTAGGTACTTATGGTCTGTTGCGTTTTGCTGTGGGATTATTCTTAGATGCTTGGGTAATTCTTGCACCCTGGATGGCTATCTTAGCAGGGATTAGTGCTTTGTATGGTGCTTCTTGTGCGATCGCTCAGAAAGATATGAAGAAAGTTGTAGCCTATTCTTCTATTGCTCACATGGCATACATTCTCTTAGGTGTTTCTGCAACAACTCGTTTAAGTATTACGGCATCAGTGTTTCAGATGGTAAGTCACGGTTTAATTTCCGCTTTACTTTTCTTGTTGGTAGGGGTAGTTTACAAGAAAACAGGTACTAGAGATGTAGAAAGTCTTAGAGGCTTGCTGAATCCAGAAAGAGGATTACCTGTAACAGGTGGATTGATGATTTTAGGTGTAATGGCTAGTTCGGGATTACCTGGAATGGTAGGCTTTATATCCGAATTTTTGGTTTTCCGTGGTAGTTTTCCTATTTTCCCCATTCCAACTCTTTTATGCTTAGTGGGAACTGGTTTAACGGCAGTTTACTTTCTTTTAGTAATTAATAAAGTTTTCTTTGGTCGCTTAACACAAAGTTTAGCCCGACTACCTCAAGTGAAATGGGTAGAACACGCTCCTGCTTTTACACTATTATTTTTAATCATCGCTTTTGGAATACAACCGAGTTGGGTAGTTCATTGGAGTGAAGTGCAAGCAGTAGCTTTACTAACTGGTAGTTAAATCAACTATCCGTAATTCATGAATTGCGGATACAAATAGCAAATAAAAAAAATATGGTTATAAGTGCAAATAAATCAACAAGATCTCAAGTAATAGAGGAATATATTAATAGATTGGAATCAGGAGAGGCTTTACTGAATGATACTCCCCAAAATCTTGTAGAAGTAGTAGGGATTCTCAAAAGCTATGGTGTGGTCTTAGACGCTTACTCTGTCAATCTTTGTTACATTGCCAACACCCAATTTTTACGTTTATTTCCCGTCTGGAAATACTTTAACGGCGAAGTTACTTTTAAGAGATTACTCAGAAATCTTTGGCATGACAGAATTAATTACGAATATGCAGAATATTGCATGAAATCCATGTTTTGGCATGGAGGAGGTGGTTTAGATGCTTATTTGGATACTCCCGAATTTGCTGCTGCTGCCGATAGAGTAATTAAAGCTAAGTTTAAATATAATCCTTTGATGTTGGGATTACATAAAGTGTTTCCTGACTTTTTACCAGAACTACTGCGCCAGATGTCTTACTATAGTGGCTTGGGTCAGTTTTGGCGAGTTATGAGTGATATTTTTCTGGATTTGAGCGATCGCTATGACCGAGGCGAGATCAAATCTATTCCTGATGTGGTGCAACATATTCTTGATGGTTTAGTCAAAGATGCTGCTCGACCCATTACCTATAAAGTAACAATTCGGGGAGAAGAATACGAGGTACTTCCTAAAAGCCTAGGTTTGACTTTTCTTCCTGACACCGCAGTACCCTATGTAGAGGCAATCTTTTTCCGTGGTACTCCTTTCCATGGTACTGTCTCTTACAACGCTCAAGCTTATCAAATTCCCTACGATCAGAGTGCTTTTAACTATGGTGCATTATATGCAGATCCTCTTCCTATTGGTGGAGCGGGAATTCCTCCTACTTTGTTAATGCAAGATATGCGCCACTTTATTCCAGATTATCTCATGGATATTTATCACCAGGGTATTCGGGGAGAAGGAGACTTACGGATTAAAATTTGTGAAAGTTTCCAAAAATCTATGTTTTGCGTAACTACAGCAGCAGTTAAAGGTTTAGCACCTCATCCCCTAGATACTAGCGATCCAGAACAGCAAGCAGCAAATCGTAAATATCTCAAGGGATGGTTAAAGCGATTGTTTGAGTCACAGATGTTGACGGTAAATCAAAACTAGCAAGTTACTGGTTTTGGTTCAAAGTTTACATTGTTTATTGTTCATCTTTCAAAATACTTATTGAAATAATAGGGGTAATTTGAAAATTATCCCTATCTCCAGGGATTGGAGTTAATTATTAAAGGCTTCAATAATTTTAATACTTTCTTTTTAACCTTCTTCAAAACCTTGTTGTTCTTTATTTTTAAATTCTTGTTGTAATTTATTAAGAAAATCTGGAGCATTTTGATTCAAAATATTTTCTATATTTTTCTTGAATTCTTTACTAAATTCTATTTTTATAGTTTGAGTATAGTTTTTCTGTAAATGTAGCTCTGAAAGAGTACAATTAATCACTGGTAATATAATAGAAAAAAATAGTAATAACATCCAAATCTGCTTAAATCTAAAAGGGATTTTATTAGTCTTAAAATTCATGCTATCTCTTAATTTTGGCTCATTATTTTCATATCTTATGTTAGGAATTATTTTTTGATTAATTTTAAAAAAAGAAAGATTTTCTGAGTTCTTAATCTTGTTTCTAGATATTTCTTCAATTTGACTTTTTTGTTCGTTATAAGAGTAACATTCTACAAATGCTTTGTTAGTTAACTTTTCTAAGTGTTCTTGTTTCCATATTGAATTTATATTGTGTGAAGCAGAGACAAAACCTTGAATGCTAGGTTCTACCAGATCACTGATCCACCAACCCAAGGCACATATTACAATCAATAAAACTGTATCAACACTATAAAATTGATAATCTTTGAGGATCGTAAAATATGGAATAAATAAAAGAGATTGTGATGCGATAAAAAAGGTAAGTCTTTGATTTCCTAAAGTATCTTCATGTTTTACATGGTCACGATATATTTGATATATTTGTAAAAAATATTTAAATTTATCTTCAGTTTGATCATCTGAAGTGTTATTATTTTGTTCATCCATATCGCAAAAAAGTTGTTTACTCTTGGGTTTTATTATTCAACCTAATCTACTTTAGTAGATTATAAAAGTGTTGCTGTTTGTACCATTTAAAGTCTATGTTCAAGATTAATCAAACTATCGATTTGATGTCAAAAATAATATCATATTTTAGCGATCGCTATTGAATAACAAACTTTATTATCATCTGCATCAGAGAAGAAGCGATATAACTAGGTATGCAAATTAAGCAATATGGGAGTGTGAAATTAGTTTTGCCCAGATAGTTATTCTTAAGCATAATACAAAAATCGGATCGCATCTTGTCCGTTTAACTAAGTATTTATTTTTCAGATTTCCTTAAAAAATAAAGCTTAGAACTATCATAGCGTCCATGATTTCCATACAATCATCCATCATTTCTTAGTGGGGTGTTTTGTAGCTGTTGTTGAGTACTACAAAGCCTTCCGATTCGCTCTTATGTTACAAAAAATTAATCTTCTGACTAGCAAAATCCCGCCCTTGATGAGCATCTTTTATCACACCTCTACATATGGATAATCAAGAGCCAAAGAGAGCTACTTACAAGAGATTACTTAACACAGACTGGTTGTTGTTATGGAATTACGTTTTTTAGGACAAAAGTATAGTGTTTCTAGGGAGATCAAAGGTTTTAAACCACAATTGGGGTTAAGAAAATATCGTGGTGTTAGTTATATTGAATTGAGTTTTTTAGGTGAATCTTCTCCATTGCCTAATAAGAGCAAGTCAACTAATTCTAGAACCTTAAAAAAGTGTTTGACTCCTAGTGCTTCAGAAGAGTAACTGTAACATTTAGCTAGTCACAAGCATTAAAACAAATCAAACAGTGTATCCGCAAACAGCCGTTTACGGATAATCACCACATAGGTTGGATTTTGTTGTCAAGTTGCTATCACCTAGATTTAAGCCAGCCACTAACATCAATACCTAGATAAAAACCTAGATTGAGTAATGGTTTGAGTTGTGCTTTATCCCAAGGACAACTTCGATCTGATAGTAAGCAGTTGGGTACTATTTTTTGACCCAGACAATTGTAATAAGCTTCTTGAGCATAACCAAGATATAAGTTTAGATTCAGTTGATTCGCAACCTTAATAATCGTTTCTAGCCTTGCAATATCTGTTTCTATGGTAGTAGGCTCTCCGTCATAAAGAATTTGCCACAATATTCTGAGGATGAATTGTTCGAGAATGGTTTTGGCTTCAGGAATATTGAGCTTACAATTGAGATGGTTTGCTTCTATGGCTATCGCCTCTAATTCTGCTAGATGATTATCTATAGCCATTGGTTCTTCAATAGCTTTTTCTAGATGGGATAAGGCTTCTAAACAGCGATGAGATAAAGCAACTTCGGCTGCTACCTGTAATTCTTGAGGTACGGGTAATCCTTCTCGTTGGAAAGCGACTAAAATTGTGTAATTTTGCCGATATACCTGAGTATAAAGCTGATCGAGATGTTTTTTCGTATTTTCGGTTAACTGGCTCATAATACGATGTCTTTCTTCGGCGAACAGATCTTGTAAGCCAAAGTAGCGATCGCCAAAAGCCTGATTCATAATCAAAATAGTTTGGGCTACGCTAGCTTGTTTTAGGGCTGCAAATAGTTGCTCTTTGAGTTGGGAATAAGCTAAACGACCAGCAAAAGGTTTAATACAACAGTGAAAATCCCAGCCACCTAAATGAAAGGCTGCAAAAGTAAAGTGTTGAGTTTCTCTGGTAATCTCAGAAGTTAACTTCACTTGACCCACTGCTAAAGCGAGAGTCCCTAGTCTTTGTTTTTGATAGTCTAATTGCTCTGCAATGTAACAATAAACTTTTTCTTCTCTGTGATACTTAGTAAACAGAGAGCTTATAGCATAATGTGCAGCTACTTGTTCGAGGCTAACTTGGGTAGGAATAACTAATTGATAATATACTTCTGCACCATCCCCAAAGCTTTTAACGTTACTTGGTGCTTGTGCTAAACGTTCGATAAATTCTTGTTGTAAATTAACCCCTCCTACTTCTCCAGCTAATTCTATAGCGCGGGAAGCATAGCGTAAAATTTGCACTCCTTCAGGACGGGATATTTCTTCAAAAAACCAACCGCAGCTAGTGTACATCAACAAAGTATGACGCTGCATTTCTAAGAGCCGTAAAGCGTCAATTTTTTCTAACTCGCTGAGTTGGTGGGCTTGATGACGGGTGAGAAACTCTTGTATGTTAGGCTCAGAGCGATCGCTGATTACTTGAATATACTCGTCTCTGGCTAACCAAGGATCGTTAAATAAGTTACTCCCTATTGTTTCATAAACGTCAATTAATTGATCTCGCAACCAATCTAGAGACTCTCTTAAAGGTTTACGCCATTTTTGATTCCATAAACCACCACCACCGCAACCGCAGTCATCTCGCCAGCGTTCTACTCCGTGAGAACAACTCCAAGCGGTAACGGGTTTAAGCACAACTTCCCAAGTAGGAGGATTAATACTCAGGTAATGAGCGTAATTGGTTACAGTCCAACCTTTAGCTGTGAATAATTCACTAAAAGCATAAGCTAAACATTTTTCTGTCCCTCCTTTGTGATGACCAAAGGTTTCTCCATCTGTTGCAACGCTGATTAGTTGGGAAGGACGATGATCTCCTCGAATTGCTTGTCCAATTCTTGCTGCTAAATTATCTGCTGTAGTAAGAACATCGTTGAAACCCATATCGCGAGAGATAGGACCATCATAGAAGAAGATATCAATATATCTGCCATCTTCAATAAAGCAACGATAAGGACGAGTCGGATCGATCTGAGAGCCTCCTACTTCATGCCATTCTGGTTCAATATCATCTTCTGTAGTAAAAGGGCGACATTTTTCTGCTTGGGAAGGTGCAAGAATAATGAATTTAATATCTTCATCAATCAAAGCCTCTACGGTATCGTAGTCGATCGCTGTTTCTGCTAGCCACATCCCTTCCGCTTCACGCCCAAAACGAGAACGAAAATCCGCTTTTCCCCAACGAATTTGGGTGTATTTATCTTTTTTATTGGCTAAGGGGAGAATAATGTGATTATATACCTGTGCGATCGCGTTCCCATGTCCCTTTAATCTTGCACTACTTTGGCGATCGCCTTCTATAATCCTTTGATATACTTCTAGGTCATATTTTTCTAACCATGACATCAAAGTTGCACCAATATTAAAACTGAGATATTCAAAGTTATTTAAAATTTCAATTACTTCCTGGCGCTCGCTTAAAATTCTCGCAAAAGCGTTGGGTCGATAGCATTCATGATAAATACGCTCATTCCAATCATGATAGGGATTTGCACTAGGCTGCCGTTCAATTTTATCTAAATAAGGGTTTTCTCGTGGTGGCTGATAAAAATGACCGTGAATAGTTACATATACTCCCTGTGCTTGTTTTAGACGATCAATTGCGGTTGCTTTGATCGTAGGAAATTCTTGTATATTAGTCTTGACTTTTTTTGTATCAGATACCATAAGTTTTAACACCTAAATTAATAAAAAAATTCTATACAGCTAGAATTGATTACTTTTTCATTTAAGCCCAACTAAATAATAGTTGAAGTTTTCCGAAAATATCTTAATAAAATATCAATTAAATTAGGACATTATGACAAATGTTCGCTATCAATAATTTGATTTTATGTATTTTTATTAAGCCATAAACTTGAGAGTAATTTTTTTGTAATATGTCTTATTGGCTTTGGGTAAGCTCTAATCTAAGACTAGTAATTTTGGCTGAGATTTTTTGTTTAGTCTTAATATCTTTCACGTGGGGTAATACAGTTGACCAAGCAAGAATTTGAGCTTGAATGATATCTGAACTTTTTTCTAAGGCTTCAGTATTGGGGAAATATTTGGTTGTGACATTTTTTTGTAGGTTTGGCTGCTCCTGTTGGATGGACTTGGCTTGACTATAAGAATATTGTGCGGATGGTATATCTCCTAAAAACAATAATTCATCCCAAGCTTTATAAAACCATAGTAGATGATGTAGTTCGTCAGAAGGTTTTGTAGATGTAGAATCTAAAATTTCTTCGATGAAATTAATACTTTGTTCTGGTTGACCCGCATACATGGTATTAGCATTAATAAGAGTTGGATAAGCTGCAATAAATTGGGGGTCAGACTTAATAATAGCTGAAAAATATTCTGGCGTTAAAGTATAGCCTGTTTGCTCTCTTGCCGGTCGATCCCCAAAATACTGAATAAAGCTTAAAAATAGTTCATCTGCTTTCAAATTACTAAATCCCAAATCAGGGACAACTTTTTGGAGATTAAGTACAGACCTTAATCTTTGTTCTTCCTGAAAATAATCGAGGGTTTCTGCTTGGGAAATTATCTTGTTGCGATGATTATTTTGGAGAGTGAATATTCCTGCAATACAGAACCATAAAACTAATTGTAAAAAATTCAAATTTATTTTTTTTAAAATCATGCTAGTAGAGTTAACTTACTTCGGTTGCAAAAATTCTTGTAGAATCATGTAAGTGATTGTACTATTACCTACTTATAACTTTTATAAAAAAACTTTAAATTTTTGCTAGATCTTAGTAAATCTCTTAATAGAAAATTCACGAAGTCGAAGGTACTCCGTCGTTTTACGGCGGAGTACCTTCGACCAAAAGCGACGGGAAACCCTGACCCTTTAGGGCGGGGATGAGCTTACATTTATGTAAATTAATCTGAAGCGAAAATTAAAAATTAATTAAATTAATCTGGTTAAAACTAGGTAAAAGATAGCTAGAATTACCTAAATATTTATAATTACTTATTGTCGACTTTTTAGATAAGTACGACTAAACTCAATGTTGTGTGAAAAACTCCAACCTTTACTGATTGTTGAAGATAGTGATACGGATTTTCTACTTTTAGCCAAAATATTAAAGCAGGTTGGAATTACATATCCCATTCATCATGCTCCTAATGGCAATGAAGCTTTAGACTTCTTATATCGTCAAGGTTCTTATCAACAACTATCTAAAACTCCTTTTCCTGTTGCCATTTTATTAGACCTCAACTTACCAGGTATGGGAGGGAAAGAATGTCTTAAAATTATCAAGCAAGATCAAATGCTCAAAATGATTCCCATCATCATACTTTCCAGTTCTGACGATCCTACAGACATAAACTACTGTTATCAGTATGGAGCTAACAGCTATATGCTTAAAACTACGGTGTTAACAGACTATAAAAAAACTATAGAAGTCTTGGTTAATTGGTTAGAGGTTTCAATATTTCCTACTCTCTAGTCAATGACAAAGTTATATGGCATTCGAGCATAAATAGCTAAAGGATCGTTAAAAGTTTGAAATACAGCTAATTCTTCTTTAAGTTTAAGTAGCTCAAGAGTAACAAGATCGTTGGGTTGCACAGCTTCTTCTGCTACAAAGCGTTCAATAATTTCATCTTCCCAATTACGTTGTTCGGGATACTCTTTAATTTGCCAATCTGTTTCTAATTCTGTCTGTTCTACCACATAAGCGATCGCTGATTCTAAACCGCCAATCTGATCAACTAAACCTATTTTGACAGCTTTTTTCCCTAACCATACTCTTCCCTGAGCAATTTCTTGAACTCTTTTCTGTGGAAGATTGCGATACTCAGCCACTTTATTAAGGAAAAGACGATACACTTGCGCTACTGATTTTTGATAAATAGCTAGCTCTTGGTCATTTTTGGGACGATAAGGAGAGTCTATATCAGATAATTTCCCTGTTTTGACCACATCCCAAGTTATTCCGTTATTATTGCCTATTTCTTGAAAATTAGGTAATAAACCAAAAACACCAATTGAACCAGTAATGGTGTTCTCCTCAGCAAAAATGCGATCAGCACCAGCAGAAATCCAATAACCACCAGAAGCAGCAACATTACCCATAGAAACTACTACAGGCTTTTCTTTCTTGGTCAGGAGAATTTCTCGTAAAATAATCTCTGAAGCTGTAGCACTACCACCAGGACTATTAACTCTTAAAACAATTCCTTTTACTGTGTCATCTTCTCGCAATTGACGAAATTGTTGAGCAAAGCGATCGCTTCCTATCTGTTCGAGATTGCCTTTTCCTCCTACAATCGAACCTTCTGCATAAACTACAGCAATTTTATTTCGAGAATTCTTATTTTGATTCAAAGCGGAACTTTCTGTGATGTAAGTCTTTAAATCAATTTGTCTAACAGAGGATTCTTCTTCATCTGATTCTCCAGTTAACTCGCGTAATTGAGCCGTAACCTGGTCAAAATAAGCTATTTCATCAACTAAACCGATGTTTTCAGCTTCTTGTGGTTCAATAAAGCCTTTTTCGTCCGCAATTTGTTGTAAATTTTGAGAGGATAACTGGCGACTTTCTCCCACAGTAGAAAGAAATCTTTGCCACACATCCGTTAGTAAAGCTTGAGTTTGTTGACGATTTTCCGGACTCAAACTCTGTCTGGTGTAGGGTTCAACCGCAGATTTATAATCCCCCACTCGAACTACTTGTACCCCAATCCCATATTTTTCTAAAGCTCCTTTCAGAAACATCTGTCGAGAACTTATCCCATTAAATTCAATCATACCCATAGGATTGAGTAAGATTCGATCTGCTATTGAAGCCAAATAATATTCCCTTTCACTCCAGTTGACATCATAAGCAATAATTGTTTTGCCTGTAGCACGAAATTTATCTAAAGCTTGGCGCACTTCTGCCATTGTGGCATAACCACTTCCTGCTTCTCCTTTGCTTCCATCGATAAATAAACCCACAATGCGATCGTCTTTCGCAGCAGCATCAATAGAGTCTAGAACTTGGCGCAAAGGAATTGTGTTTTGAGTTTGCCCCGCTAACACTTGTTGAATGCTTCTAGGAGTTTGAGAATCACGAATCTGAGTGGAGAGATCAAAGACTAGTATCGATTGATCTTTAATTTGTGCTTCTTGGGAAGAAGATACAGTATTAATTAACAGAAATACTAGACCGCTTGCTCCTGCTGTTACTAAGATTAACAGTGCTGCGATGGTACCTATAATACTGGCAAAAGTTTGCTTAAGAAATTGACCCATTTAATGTAAGTTATTTGAACTTAAGTAAAGTTTAACGGAATAAGTTGTTTTATTGTCACTAGCTTTATAATGCCCTGAAGTTGGGTATCAATAACATTAAGGGGTTAATTCTGACTAAGTCGAAGCAGGCTTCATCGTCTAACGACGCAGTACCTTCGACTCTAGTTAAAGTTCTGATTGTCATAACAATTTCATCTAATTGTCATAGAAAAGTCACATTATTTTTTTAAACTAAATAGTGTCAGCCCAAGATACGACTTCACTCAAAGCTCCTTCAGACTTATCTAGGCTGACTTTTCCTAAAATAAAATTATTGTAATTATATAAATACAGTAACTAATTAATAAAAACTATGGTTTCTTCACAGTCAAAGCAAAAATCTTCAAGATGGAAAAAAGCCAGTACTTCTCTATCACTAATTTTGCTCGGTGGAGGAATGGCTTTAGGAGGAAATTATCTAGTTAACAATTCTGAAATTCTCGCTAACACTCCTGAGAGGGGAATTTTGAAGCAGCAAACAGCTATATCAGATGATACTCTAGCTTTTGTTCCCCAAAACTTTGTTACTAATGTAGTTAATCAAGTAGGAGCAACAGTAGTTAGAATTAACGCTTCTCGTACAGTAGAAACTAGATTACCAGAAGCCTTTAACGATCCTTTCTTCCGTCGTTTTTTTGGCTCTCAAATACCTAATATCCCCAATAAACAGGTGCAAAGGGGTACTGGTTCTGGTTTTATTCTGAGTTCCGATGGTCTGATTCTCACCAATGCTCATGTAGTAGATGGCGCAGACAGAGTCACTGTCACCCTTAAAGATGGTCGCACCCTAGAAGGAACGGTGATGGGTGAAGATAAGATGACTGATATAGCAGTAGTGAAAATTGACTCAGAATCTCTACCTACAGTAACTTTTGCTGATTCTGATGCTTTACAGATTGGAGAATGGGCGATCGCAATCGGTAATCCTCTCGGTCTAGATAACACCGTTACCACAGGAATTATTAGTGCTACAAATCGCAATAGTTCCCAAATTGGAGTCGGAGATAAACGGATTGACTTTATCCAAACTGATGCAGCTATCAACCCTGGTAACTCTGGAGGTCCTCTACTAAATGCCAAAGGAGAAGTAATCGGCATTAACACTGCTATCATTAAAAACGCTCAAGGCTTGGGCTTTGCTATTCCCATTAATACTGCAAGGAATATTGCGGAACAACTCATTGCTAAAGGTAGAGTAGATCATTCCTTCTTGGGTATTCGGATGGTATCCCTAACTCCTGAAATTAAACAACAACTCCAAGACAGACAAAATATCAATCTGCAAACTGAAACAGGAGTGTTAATTGTTGAAGTAGTACCGAACTCCCCCGCAGCTAGAGCAGGATTACGAGGTGGAGATGTGGTTAAGGCGATCGCCAATCAAGAGGTTACTACTGCCGATCAGATACAAAAAATAGTGGAAAAAACCCCACCAGGAGAGAAACTATCTCTAGAATTGTTACGGGATAATCGCACTGTAGAAGTAACAGTAGAAGTGGGAATACTTCCTGTTTGATCTAAAACTGTGACCAGAGAGTTCCCCCTGCTCGGGATGAGGAAAAGATTTTCCTTACTGCTTATCTCTTTACTTACCTCATATCTTGCACCAACAGGATACATCACCAAGAAATAAATTTCTTGGCTGATACAGAAAAGTCCTCTCAAGAGGACTAAAACCAATTTCAAAAATAACCCCTCATCCTTTCCTGACTCCTCATCCTTGACTCCTCATCCATTTGTTTACTTTTCTCTTTTACTTTTGCGGACATCTTGTAAGGTACTACCAACACCTTGTAAAATGCCTCTTGCGATCAGACCAAGACCTTTACCAATTACCTGAGTCAGTACAAAAACAAAACCACTACCAACCAAACCGAAAACTGAGGTTAATCTAGGGGCGATGGCATCTCGAACTTCCAGCATTATAGTTGTGAACCAAGGTAATCCTTGTAATTGATAAAGTTCTTCAGTTCTTGGAGCATAGAGATATAAAGTTTCAATTGTCCCATCCCTTAAAATAAAAAATCGGTAACGACTTTCAAAAATATTTCGAGGATGCTCCCAATATATGTCTTGCCGATATCGCCAAGATAGTTCATTACGAAATCTTGCAATTTCCCTGGTACTTCGGTAAGAAGAATCATATAGATGATACTTAAATGTTTCCCAATCAGCAAAATTATTTAAAATTACTTGCATCACTCCATTAGCCAGATTAATTAAGATATTCTCCACTAAAATTATTGCCCTATTGATCGCCTCTGGAGATTCGTTTCGATATAAAACATTATCAATATACATTGGTTTTTCTTTACCCAGATAATTAACTACATCTTCTACTAAATAAATCTGGGATAGGATAGTTTTTTGAATATTATCAATTTCTTGTTCCAATAATACTCTAAATTTTCTTTCATCAATGAAAATCTTTTGTGGAGCGTTATTAAAAAAGAAATCAAAGGTACATTGTTGCCATAGCTCTTGTAAATAATAATCAGAATTTATCTCAGTTTCAATAGATATTGATTCTACTATTTTTCCTAAACCATCTAAAATTAGATAAAGTAGCTCTTGTTTTTTTGCTGGTTGTAAAATATCAATTTCTAAAAAAAAATCTGTCTTATTAACTATTCCTAAACTAATTTTGGCAATAACTTGATTGAAAACTTTAGCAGCAATTCTACCATTATCAACTACGGCTAACATTAACTTATCAGGAAAATAAGATTTATTTTGGTTATTATTTGGTAATCTTGGTGTTGCTGGCTCTTGATTACTAATCAAAGTATTTTGGTCTTGAGCAATTTGATTTACTAGCCAACGCGCAACATTTAATTCTCGTTTTTTCCCCGACAATAAAATTTTATTGATTAAAGATAAATTATTATTTTTTAATTGATTGGTAATCTTAGTAATATCTAAATCTATTTGTTGTTTGCCCGATTGAATAATATGAGATATAGTGTTTTTAACCCATCCAGAGTCATCACTAAAGTTATCATCAATTAGCCAATAATATTCACCTTTTGCAACTTGTCTTAAAGCATAAACTATAGTTTCAATAGAACTTCCTTTAGAGATATAACCCCTAACACCTAAGTTTCTTAAAATATTTAATTCTTGATAATTTAAACTAGAAGCCAATAAAAATACTGGTAATTTAGGATAAGCTTCTCTTAATATTTTACAAAATTCCTGACCATTAAAATTTTTATTTTTAAACTCCACCGAATCCATTTCTATTACTAGAATATCAGGTATTATTCCCTGCGCCAGTTGACCTAGAGTTGCCATCGCTGTATCTTCCTGGGAAATAATTACCAAATCTGGAAAAGCTTTTAAAGCTACAGATAAACCGAGACGGAAAATCGGATCCCGATCAACAAGAAATAACTCGATCTTATTGGTAGTCATCAGTCTTCGCGCAGGAGACTCCCGCCATACAAATGTTGACGGTGAGAAGAATGCGCGCCTCTAATACTTGGTTTATCAAAAATTTCTAACAGGATGTTATTTTGCACTAGATACTGATTTAACAAAATGTAAGATAGTTTTAAGATAAGTTTCTCCTCCGATCTTTGCTACGTTATTATGTCCAGCCCCAGAAACTAAATACAATTGTTTAGAGGATGATGCAGCATTATACAATTCTTTGCTCATAAAAGTCGGTACAACTTCATCTTCTGTACCGTGAATCAACAAAATAGGTGTCTGAATATCTGGAATTTTCTCAATGGAGTCAAACTTCTGGGTAATTATGAATTTAAGAGGAAACCAACGACTATAGCCTATGACATTTGCCATTGCTTTGATGGAAGTAAAAGTTCCTTCTACAATTAAACCAGCAATTTCAGGATGTCTAACCGCCATTTCTATTGCTATAGCACCCCCCAAAGAATGACCATAAATGAAGAGGTTTTGTGGTTCAATTCCTCCCTCGTTAATTAGATATTTCCATGCTGCTTCTGCATCTTCATAAACTTTAGCTTCATCGGGAAAAGATCGATCGCTGTACCCATAACCACGATAATCAATTAACAATACCGAAAATCCTAGTTGAGAAAACCGTCTAGCAAGACTTACCGTATCCCCATTATTGCTACCATTACCATGAAGATATAACAAAACTGGGGCTTCAGTTTCAGATGCAGCTATCCACCACCCATGAATTTTACCAGTAGAAACAGGAAGCCATACTTCCTCATAGGCTAAATCAAAATCTGCTGGAGTAGTACCAATCACAGGAGAAGGATGAAATATTAATCTTGTCTGTCCCCAACGTAATAATAAACATAATCCTAAATAGGTAGTTATCAATAATCCTAAAACTGTCAAGCTAAATCTTTTCCACAAAATTGCTACAACAAGTAAATTATTAGCATTTTATACTAAATTAAGCTAGTATCCTCTTTTTATCACTATAGAGAAAAGACTGACCAACAGCGATCGCCTTACCGCTATTATCCCGAATTCACGTTAATTTAGTTACTCCACAATGTCTGCAATGGTAAACTCTTTTTCAACTTTATATTGGGGATATTTTTTATTGAATTGTCGAATTGCTTTAGGATATTGGTCTTCAAGATATTCTGGCAATTTAGTTTTCAAGCTGGGAGAATCTTCTAGTAGAGTTTCCATTTCCGCTTGAAAGTTAGCAATTTCTTCATTCCAGTGACCTATATTATAAGGGTCTGCTACATATTTGAGCTTGAATTTATGAACTAAAATTTGCCGAATAAAACTCTTTAGAGATCGCTGTTCATTTTTTCCCAAACTTTCAACTTCCTCAATAAGATTTTTTAAATCTAAAGCTTTAAAGTTTTTATTTCTAAGATTGCTAACTGTTTCTTCAATCCAAAGTGCAAAATCTTTTTCGTATTTGGTTTTAGCTGTGACTTTCTCCATGAGGCTAGAAAAAAATACTTTTGAGTATATGGTAACTCCTGTAATTGTTTTCAAACAGCAGCAGACATACTTCTGAGAATATCGATAATTCTATCCGCTTGTTGATGAAATAGGGGTCGACGTTTGATGTTGTAGTCGCGATCGCGTGGTAAATTAATAGATATTTCTTCTTGAACTGTACCAGGTCTAGCAGAGAGAACGTAAACTCGTTCGGATAAAAATACTGCTTCTTGAACATCGTGAGTAATCATTAAGATGGTGCAGCCAGTTTTATACCAAATTTCTAGCAGAAATTGCTGCATATTCTCTTTAGTTTGAATATCTAATGCACCGAAAGGTTCGTCCATTAAAAGTATTTTGGGATTAGTTGCTAAAGCACGGGCGATCGCAACTCTTTGTTTCATCCCTCCCGATAATTCTTTGGGATAAGATTTAGCAAAATCTGACAAACCTACTATATTGAGATAATAAGATGCTTCTTGTCTTCTTCTTTTGGGGGGAATTCCTAATAGCTTTAAACCAAATTCGACATTTTTTTGGACTGTCATCCAGGGATAGAGAGTATATTTTTGAAACACCATTCCTCGATCTGCACCGGGTCCTGTTACGGGCGCACCATCTACAGTAATTTCTCCAGCAGTAGGAAAATCCAACCCCGCAATCAACCGTAATAAAGTAGATTTACCCGAACCAGATGCACCTACAACACAGACAAATTCCCCTGTTTCAACGTGCATATTAATATCTTTTAGAGCAACTACAGTGCCTTTTTTGGTGAAAAATTCTTTATAGAGATTAGAAAGTTCAAGGTGCATTAGTTATGTAAATTAAATAAGAGGTTGACAATTAATCAAATGCCCATTTACAGGTAAATCTGAGTAATAAACGGAAAGATAAATCCAGTGCGAAACCTATTAAGCCTAAAACAATTAAACAAGCAAATATTTCATCAGTTTTTAAAAACTTTTGTGCTAATAAAATTCTTCTACCCAAACCTTCTGATGCAGCTAGTAACTCGGAAACAACTACTAAATTCCAAGAAGCAGCCATATTAATCCGAAAAGTATCGATGATACTAGGAACAATATAAGGCGTAATAACTTGTACTAAAACTTGCCAGCGTGAACCACCTAAAGTATAAGTGGTTTCGATTAAATCTTTGGGAATAAATTTAACTGCATCCATAATCATCAGAATATTAAAAAATACTGTTCCAATGAAAATTAAAGCAATTTTAGGTGCTTCATCTATTCCTAAATAAATAATTAGCAGAGGAATAAAAGCTGGTGCTGGCATATAGCGAACAATACCAATTATCGGTTCAAATAAAGCCCGAATACTGGCAAAAGAACCCATGATAATTCCTAGAGGAATAGCTACTAGGATAGACAATAAGAAACCAATAGTTACTCTGGTAAAGCTAGCAGCTATATCTTGAGTTAAAAAGCCTTTTTCCCACAATTTAATTAAAGCATTACCTACAGACGAGGGGGAAGGTAAAAACGTTGCATCTATTCCTGAGTAGTTAGCAAATATAAACCAACAACATAAAGGAATGATAATCGAAAAACCCATCATTGTCCAAGATAAAGCCTGGGGGATATCTTCAGCAATACGCCAAAAGATTGTCGGCTTCATCCCAGATGCTTTTTTTATAGTTGGTTTTTTCTTTGGTTTGAGTTGTACAGTCATCAGAGATGAGAAAGGAACAATTAATAAGTAGTAAGTGAAACTGAATAGTAGTTCTATTTTCGATTTTTGTTAAAGATTAATTCATGAGCTATTACTTAGATTCTGCATAAGCTCTTACAAATCGAGCGTCGAAAATTTTAGTTAAATCTGGTTTTGATTCAATAAAGCCGACATCTAACATAAATTCACTCATTCTTTGAGCAGCAAAAGGCATATGTTTCATGTTATCGCCATCCATAAAAGCTTCCAGATTTTCTGACAAGGTAAATATTTTAGTTCCTTCTTTTAGTAGCTGTAATTCCTCTACAGTTACACTGGCTCTTTCTGCCATAATTTCATCAGCGCGCTCAGGATTTTCCTCCATAAAATCGAGGATATCGAACCAAGTATTTATTAAAGCCTGAACTTGATCGGGTCGTTCATCAATTAGTTTTTGACTAACGACTAATAGATCGGGAATTGCCCCAGGAAAGTCTTTGGAAGTGGTTAATACTTTAGAACCTTCACGCTTTAAAGCAGTTAACCAAAAAGGAGGAAAAGCCCCAACAGCATCAGTTTGTCCTGACGCAAATGCTGCTGCTGCTGCACCTGTTTCTAGATTGACAATTTCTACGTCATCGCGGGACATTCCTTTGTCTTCTAGTGCCAAAGTTAGCAGAAAATCATTGACAACTCCTTCTTCTACTGCTACTTTTTTGCCTTTTAAATCTTCTACTTTATTAATATCTTCAGTAACAATAATTTTGTCATTTCCAGCGGAATTATCGTTAACTAAAACAGCTACTTGTCCATTAACCGAACTACCAGCAAAAGAAATCGTATCGTTTAACGTCTGACAATTCCCATCTAGTTGTCCCGCAGCAAAGGCTTTCATGGATTCTAGATAGCCATCAAACCATCTTAGTTGGACATTTGCGCCATTTTTAGCAAATAATCCTTCCGATTCTGCGATCGCCCAAGGCCACCAACCAGCCCAATTACTATATCCTATAACTACTGGAGGAGCGGAGGAATTAGCTTGTGTATCGGTAGTAAGTGAATCAGTGGATTTAGGTGTTTGAGAACAACTAATGGTTAAAACTAAACTGAGACAAAATACGGTGAGTAATGATAATAATTTTCTGCGTTTCATAAAATTTCGGGAAAAGTCAAACAATATAGAAGTGACATCCTCCCGCAGCATAAATGCGTGCGGGCTTCCCAACGTCGCCGTTAGGCATTCCTGCACTGCGCCTTTTATCTAGAATTATGACAGTTATCACAATTCCCCGACAGATCGACTTTACAGGCAATTTCTTACCCCCAGAGTCCCTGGGTACTAAAGCATCAAAGATACTTGATCCTTTGTACGTTCGAGATTTTACTGGCACAACGAAAATTCATGTACCAAACCCGATATCGCGAGTTGTCAAGGTTCTGATTTGCACCAAGTTACAGCAATCTATAGCTAGATTTCTGGTGATTGAAAAAAAATTATACATCGTCTGAAACCATTGGTATATAAAGATTTTGTATCAAACCTGTAAAATCACGACCAATAAGTTATCGCGCTCGCTTTCATCCCCTCTCACTCATTTAGAAGGGAATTCCCGCTCACATTTTTAAAGTGAGGCATTGCGCCCCACCCTATCTATTTTTTATTTATGGAAGGGTGAATTGTTTTTCGTCTCTACTGAGTCTTGCTTTAACCTGAGTTTGTACCCAATTAAACCAAGCTTCTAAACCCTCTCCTGTCTTTGCAGATACAGAAATGATGGTAACATTAGGATTCATTTGACGTACATTATCAGCAATGCGATCGATATCAACATCTAAATAAGGAGCAAGATCAGTTTTGGTAATTAATAAACAATCTGCTTCTTGAAACATTATCGGATATTTTAAAGGCTTATCTTCTCCTTCAGTGATACTCAGTAGGGCAACTTTGGCGTGTTCTCCTACTTCAAATTCCGCAGGACAAACTAAATTACCGACGTTTTCTACAAAAATTAAATCAAAATCTTGGGGACTATATTGATGGGAAAAAGTGTGAATACCACCAGCAACCATTTTGGAATCAAGGTGACAAGAACGACCAGTGTTAATAGCAATTACAGGAACATTATATTGTCTTAGACGCTCTGCATCTAATTCCGTAGTCATATCCCCCTCTATTACTGCCATTTTTAATTCAGAATTAAGCGCGGATAGAGTCTTTTCTAATAATTCGGTTTTACCCGCCCCAGGACTACTCATAACGTTAAAACAAGTAATTCCCCATTGGTCAAAATGTTCTCGGTTATGTTCTGCTCCTTCTTGATTAGCATGAAGAAGGTTAATTTCTAGAGCAGCCTCAAATGTTTGGTGCATTTTCTTTAGTTATCTCCAAGAAAGTAATCAGTTATTTTTTGTTATCAATGAAGAATATTCAATGCGATCTATTTTTAGTTCTCTTCCTGAACGAATATCATCCATTGGAGAATGGCAATCAGGACAGGCGTACTGTAAACCCATCTGAGGTTGATATTCTTGTTGACATTGATGACAAAAAGCAATCAAAGGAGTTTCCCGAATTACTAATTCTACTCCTGCTAAAAAAGTATTACGAGTTTGTACTTCAAAAGCAAACTGCAAACTAACAGGCTCTACACAAGTAAATTTACCAACAATTAAGTAAATTTTGGTTATGGTTGGTTTTTCTGGCTGAGATTCATACCAGTCTTTAACCGTTAAAATTAAAGCCTTAGTCATATCGGTTTCGTGCATAGTTTCTCGTAATCTGTGAATCTGTAATTAGAATATGTCTAGGTTGAGCTTTGGTTCTTTCCAGCCAAGCTAAAATAGCAGGAAATTTGGCTAAATTAAATCCTCCTGCTTCAGCTACATGAGTATAGGCATAAAGAGCAATATCAGCGATTGTATATTTATCTGCTACTAAAAAGTTATGGGTTTTAAGATGCTGTTCCATAACATTTAAAGCTGCATAGCCTAATTTTTGTTTTTGTACTATTTGTTCTCGATATTCATCCGCTTTGTTAATGATACTAATCCAGTAACGAGGAGTCGCAAGATTAGGTTCGTGACTATATTGTTCAAAAAATAGCCATTGCATTACTTGAGCTTGCTCATATTTATCTTTAGGGAAATACTCTGTTCCTTGACTTAGATAATATAAAATTGCATTAGATTCAGAAATGAATTTATCAGGAGCAATTTCTAGTAAAGGAATTTTTCCATTAGGATTTTTTTGTAAAAATTCAGGAGTTCGAGTTTCTTTATTTAAAATATTTAGTTCAATTAACTCAAAAGGAATCTGTAATTGAGTTAACAATAAACGAACTTTATAGCCATTACCAGAAGGGAGAAAGTCGTATAGTTTGTACATAGGAAGATTCTCAAATTGGTTCATTTGTGCTGAATAACCGCGAGGCAAAATAAACACTGGTGTTGTATTTTAAATAAACTCAATGAGCGCGATCTCAATTACAATAACTCGCTCCCTCCCCTCCCAAATGGGAGTAAATACCAGTCCCCGCACCAAGATCGGCTGCTATCAACCAAGATGTCTCGTCTAATCCCTCTAAAATACAGTCAATAGCTTCAGAGGGATAACTAGGTCAATATTGAATATAGTTCTATCGGCGATCGCTAACTCGGCTTTGAGGATTAATTTGGTGTAATTCAGGTTTTTGAGCCATTTCTACTGGTTATTTAATAACTTAAACAAAAATGCTGCTCATTTTTCCAGATTTATTCCCAAGGTTCATCAACTACTTGGGCTTCATCATGAATGTATGAGGGCTTTTCTTTACGGGGTAACTGTCCTGAAATCACTAAGTGAGCCATAGCATCACAGATAACGCGAGTTGCCATCAAAGCTGTTATATCGCTGATATCGTAGGGGGGAGAAACTTCAACTACTTCTAATCCACAAACAGTAGTATTTTGTATAATTTTCTTCAGCAAATAGAGAGCTTCGCGAGGTAATAAGCCACCAGGCTCAGGCCAACCAGTACCAGGGACAAAACCAGCATCAATGCAATCTATATCGAAACTAATATAAACACAATCAGTACCATCCGTAGCTTTTTCTATCGCAAAATCCGCAGCAGCATCTAAACCCATTTCCGTAATATCTGTAACGGTAAGAATATTAGTAGCTCTTTCCCGACAGACTTTAACCCCCTGACGAGGTACTTGCCAACCACCTATCCCCAATTGCACAAGATTTTTTGCTGGCGCATTTTTCATATTGGTCGCGTGAAACCAAGGACAAGTGTGCATTCTTTCATCTAAGTCTGTCTCCTGAGTATCCACATGGCGATCAAAGTGAATAATACCGACTTTTTTATCTCCCAAATGGCGACAAACTCCCCTCACAGTAGGAAAGCCAATAGAATGATCTCCACCTAAAATAATCGGAAATGCACCAGAACTAAATACGTGAGCAACCCCCTTAGATATTTGGTCGAAAGATTTTTCATTATTGGCAGGAATTGTAAAGACATCTCCCACATCACACAAAGTAATTTGTTCTCGTAAGTCAACTCCCAATTCAAAGTTATAGGGTGTATATAGGGCAGATATCCGTCTAATACCTTGAGGTCCAAAACGAGTACCAGGACGATAAGTAGTACCACAGTCATGAGGTACACCTAAAATTGCCACATCATAATTGCCCACTTTTCGTACATCTTCTACATAGGGAGCTTTAAGAAAAGTATTAATTCCAGCATAGTGCGGTAACTCACCACGAGAGAAAGTAGATATACTGCGGTCTTTGATACTTTCTGCTGCTTCTAAACCATACTCTAAGCCTTTGTCGATTTCCTGTTGCCATCCAGTAAGAGGTAATTTTTGCTCTTGACTCAAAGCTCTTTGTGCCTCTGTCAAGTTTGGCTCGTCATTATTGTCTGAAGCTTGGAATGGGTATTCTTGACTCATTAAAATTCTCCTTACTAAGTCAATCGCCAAATAAAATAGCCCAGGAGAGTATCAGCATTACAATCACAATGCCAATAAATCCTCCCGGGCTTTTGTCCCGCCGTGAAGCTACTATCTCAACCTAATTACAAATTCTATTGTGAAGTAGCTTGCTTCTCTTGGACCAGGCATCTAAAACACAAATATTACTTTAGATCGGAACCCTAGAAGCTTTTTAATTTTAACTATTAATCTTAGCGGGTAACGTTTAAAAAAAAGTATTAATCATCACAATCAATCAAGCTAGTCTCTAATCAATGCCATCTAAGGCTTTCCTCTACACCCATCCCCTAATGATTTGACCGAAGTTAGAAAAAAATCTGATTTTTTTGCCAAAAGGGGTTGACATTAATAAATGAAGTAAGTATATTGGTAAATGCGCGGTTGAGAGCAGCAACTCCAACCCAACGCCCAGAACCTAGACAAATCAATAGTTTGAAGGCAAAACAAGCTAGAATTACC
>JASJCP010000044.1 GCA_030065935.1 Xenococcaceae cyanobacterium MO_167.B27 | reverse complement strand
CGAATCGCACTCAAAGCCTGCGATTTTACCCGTCACGACTCCAAAACTTTCTTCAACGAAGTCAGTTACCACGCTCGATAAATAACTCGCCAAGAGGATTTATTTTAACTGTTAATGTTTTGATTTTACCTTTTATTTCTCTACTTAGAGCAAATTTATAACTTTTTTTGCCTATTTTGATTCTATTACCACCTAGTAATTTATAACCAGCTTGTTTAAGGGTGAAAGATTTATACTTTCTGGTTTTTGTGAAATTAGGAGGTCTAGTTCCTTTTTTATTGTTTTTAAAGAATAGTTGATAGGCTTTTTCAATTCTTTGGCAAATCTCTTGTACTGCTTGTGAGGATGGTGCTTGTTGCCAGTATTTAATTCGCTTATCATATTTAGCTATATGCTTCATCAAACGATACATATTCAAATGTTTACCAAACATTTTGTAGTACCGCTTGTGCAAAGCGATACAATGATTATAGAACCTTCCACTTGCATTAATACAAGAGTGAAGATACCTGTTATTTCTTGCTTGATATAACTTGAATTTGTACGTTTTCATAATGTTAGTATCATACCAGAAAAACGACTATAATTCAATATATTAGAACGTCTATCACGGACTCCCGCTTTAAACCCATTATCACGAGGGTAAAAACAGCCCACAAGTTTAAAATTGGGTGGAGAATTGGGGGGCGGGGGGACAATCCCCAACAGAGTTTAAGTAGGACTGAGTTTGTTCTCCCCAATCAGCAGAATTGTACCAACGATTTAGCCAAAATTGGGCTTGGTTAAAACTTGCAGAAGTTGGGCTAATTTGACAAAGATCTTCAATTCCATCCAGCACACGATTTTGTTTCCCTAACTCTAAGGCATTCAAAACTATTAATCTGTCTAGGTTATCTTGGCAATTAGCAGGAAACTGCTCTGGTAATCTTTGTTGCTCTTGGTTAAGGCGACTTAGCCAATCTTCTTGTTTAGCTTCCTCAGCAGGAATTGGCTCGACGCACAAAGTTGACCTGGATAATGATTGAGCATCAAGACTATCGGTTTCTGGTGAAAGTTGAGGTGGCGAATTGTTTAAGAAAATTACTAGGGGTGAAATTATTAACAATCCTAATAAGCTCATCAAAGCAGCTATTTGCGTAAGCGGTTCATTTTTGATTTGAGTGGTTTGGGAAATTTGTTGATTTGGAGGGGGAATTTTTCTAGCTTGATTGGAAGTCTTTGGTGACCGAGGAATGGGGTCAGCCCCAGGCACCTCAGTCTTACGGAGGTCAACAGCTGACTTTTTTTCTAGAGCCAATAATTGCTTTTTCACCCAATCTGGATTAAATACTGATTGATAAATACGATTAGCTACTTTTAACTTATTTTCTTGTTCAATTATCAATCCTAAATTAATTAATTCTTTTTTTGCCCGAATTTGATTAGTACTTACTTCTCCCTGGTGCCAAATCTGTAAATATAGTTTGAGTAACGTTTGAGGAAGACAGATTGTATTGTTTAATAAATGAGCTTCAATTGTTTTCAAGTATTCTCCAAGCACCTGATTTTTCCAATTATGAATCACATGCTCTTGCACCAACTTTTCGACCCAAGTAGATTCCATTCCCGAAGGAATAAAATAGTTAGCATTAGAGATAACTTGACAAAGTTGTCGCGTTAATAAAGGATGTCCTCTAGTCCAGTCAAAAACTTCTTTAAGTAAAGAATAAGGGGAACCCGATTTAGTTTCTAAATGAAGAGATTTAATGATTTCTTGGTGTTGAGGAGGCAGGAGCTTCTCCCCCTGCTGGGACATCTCACAGTGCTGGGGAGACCTCGACCCCGTTGCCCTCTTAAAGGCAGGGAATTCAAGAGGGACTGGCTGAAGATTCCCCCTCTTCCTAATCTCTCCATATTTTTGGTTCTGCGGTGGGAATTGTTTAGTGGTCACTTGTTCAGGAGCAATAATCCCTCTTACTTGGGGGGAAAAGGGGCTTTTCTGATTTAAATCTTGGGACTCTGACCGTGAAAGGGGGTCATCCCCAAGCTCTTGAGGCGACCTCAAGGGAACTAATGACAGATGATTGTAGGTACGAAGTCCCTTTCCCTGAACGCCTTCTGTAGTTAATTGTTGTACTGCTTCTAAAGCTTCCGAGGCAGAGCGATATCTTTCTCGAAAATCGTAGCGGACCATCTTGTCTAAAATTTTCCCTAGCTTAGGACTAACTGTAATTTGCTCTCGCCAGATAATTTCCGCCGTTTCCGGCTCTTCTGGCAACTCTTGAGGCATTTTTCCAGTCAAAGCTTGAATACCGATGATGCCGACAGCATAAACATCACTACTAAATCTAGCTTGACCTTTACTTTGTTCGCTAGGCATATAACCTGGAGTACCAATGGTAGTGACAATTTTGGTTTCTCCTTGAGGATTGAGTATTTCAATGGCTGCTAACTCTTTAACCGCACCAAAGTCAATCAAGACAATCTTGTGATCTCGGTGGCGTCGAATTAAGTTGGGGGGTTTGAGATCTCGATGGACCACTTTTTGCTGATGAACAAAAGCTACAGGCTCTAAGATGTCTTGCAACAGAGAAATTACCTCAGATTCGCTGAACTGCTTACCTGGAGTAAGTTCTTCAGTTAAATTATGACCTTCAATCAATTCCTGAACCAAATAGAATTCTTGCTGGTCTTGAAAGTAGGCTAGAAGCTGAGGAATTTGGGGGTGATGCCCTAAACGATATTGAGTTTGGGCTTCTCGTTGAAATAATTGGGTAGCTATAGACCAAGTTGTTGGAGATGGAGATAAAGGCTGGAGTTTTTTGACTACACACCGAAGGTTAAACTGGTGTATATCTTCAGCTAGATAAGTTTTGCCAAAGCCTCCCGACCCTAAATTTGTGACAATTTGATAGCGTCCGCCTATTAGTTGCTCAATCATCTCTTTCCGTTAACTCTCTCCTGGTGGTTAAATTTAAGTTTTTTAACTGGTACTGTCTTGGTTGCCCACATTAGTCAATCCCGAGAGGCAGTTATGTTACAAAAAAATACCAGACCGACGATAATTTTGCGGCCAATTTAGGCAACACCAATATTTGCGCCTTGTGAGTGACTTTATTAAAACTATCCTAATAATTATTAGTAATATGTAGTCAATTTTGCCTAACTTTTCTTAATCAATTACCGCCGAACATTGGTGATAGTGCAGCAAAGAGATTGAATTTGACAAATAAGGCGATCAAAAAAAAAGTATTTTTTTACTTAACAGCATAAGTATTGAAATTGTAAAATAGCCGAAAATTTGACTGATTTTCACATGAAACTAAAATTTTGGTCATTTCTCGGTCTGTTATACCCATCGATACTTATGTACTCTGCTTCTGCTCAAATTACTACTGATGGCAGTACCAAGACTACTTTAACTCCCACTAATAATGGAGTCAGAATTGATGATGGTGATCTCGCTGGAGGGAATTTGTTTCATAGTTTTGGAGAATTTTCTGTACCAAATGGCAGTGAAGCTTTCTTTAACAATGCTACTGATATAGTTAACATCTTTTCTCGCGTTACAGGCGGGAATATCTCCAATATTGATGGATTGATTCGAGCTAATGGTGCAGCTAATTTATTTTTAATCAATCCGCACGGCATTATTTTTGGTAACAATGCTAGCCTGCTTCTTGGTGGTTCATTTTATGGCAGTACCGCCGATAGTATTTTATTTCCTGATGGTGTAGAATTTACAGCGACTAATACACAAAGACCTGTATTAACGATTAATGCTCCCATTGGCTTAAATCTTCGGAATAATCCAGGGGAGATAGTAAATCGCTCAGTTGTACAAAATAATGCTGGTGATGCTGTCGGATTAGAAGTAGCACCAGGTTCTACCCTAAGTTTAGTGGGTGGGAATATTAGCTTTGAAGCTGGTGAGGCTACTGCACCAGGAGGAAGAATCGAGTTAGGTGGTTTAGAAGATGGAGGAACAGTTACTTTAAATAATGATGGTAGTTTAAGCTTTCCATTAGATGTAGGTAGAGCAGATATAAGTTTGAGTAATGCTTCTGATATAGACGTTACAGGTACAGATGGTGGAAGTATTACGATTAATGGTGGGAATGTAAGTCTTTCTGCCGGAGATTTTGGGGAAAGTCAGATAAGAGCAGGAATAACAGCAGATTCAACTTCAACAGAAGCAAAAGCTGGTGATATTACAATTAATGCCACTAACAATGTAACTGTTGATCAGAGTATTATTTTAAATGATGTTGAACCAAATGCAGTAGGAAATGCAGGAGAAGTCAGCATTGACACTACTAATCTAACTCTTACCAATGGGGGGCAAATTATTAGTATTACCCTTGGAATAGGAGACGCAGGAAATATCATCATTAATGCCAGGGATACTATTTCTCTAGATGGAGAGAGGAGTTCAGGATTTCCTACTGTGATAGCCAGTACTGTTGAACCAAATGCCGTAGGAAATGCAGGAGAAGTGAGCATTGATACTACTAACCTAAGTCTTACCAATGGGGGGCAAATTATTAGTAGTACCCTTGGAAGAGGAGATGCAGGAAATATCATCATTAATGCCAGGGATACTATTTCTCTAGATGGAGAGAGGAGCTTAGGATTGCCTACTGCGATAGCCAGTACTGTTGAACCAAATGCCGTAGGAAATGCAGGAGAAGTGAGCATTGATACTACTAATCTAACTCTTACCAATGGGGGGCAAATTATTGGTAGTACCCTTGGAAGAGGAGATGCAGGAAATATCATCATTAATGCCAGGGATACTATTTCTCTAGATGGAGAGAGGAGTTCAGGATTTTCTGCTGCGATAGCCAGTACTGTTGAATCAAATGCAGTAGGAAATGCAGGAGAAGTGAGCATTGATACTACTAACCTAAGTCTCACCAATGGGGGACAAATTAGTAGTGCCACTTTTGCTGAAGGGAATGCAAATACTGTCACCATTAATGCTAGTGATTCTATGGAATTAGATGGTAGTTCCCCAACAGGAAGAAGCGGTTTATTTACTAGTTCCATACAAGGAAGTAGTGAAGGCGGAGATATAAAGATTTTTACTGATGAATTAAAGATTAGTAATGGTGCAACTATTTCTGCTGGTAATTTTCAAAGTTTGGGTTTGGCTTCTCCTGGTACAGGAGAACCAGGAAGTATTAATATACAAGCTAATTCTCTTAATTTAAATAATGAAGCTAGAATTGTGGCTGCTACTCAAGCTGAAACTGATGAATTGAGTGCCAATATCAATCTGAAAATTGCTGATGAAATTGTTTTACGAGATAACAGTTTTATTTCTGCTCGGGCTTTCAACAATACTGATGGAGGTAACTTAACTATTGATACTAATTTTATTATCGCTTTCCCTAGTAGTGGTAATGGTAATGACATCATTGCCAGTGCCGAACAAGGAGACGGAGGTAATATTAATATCACAGCAGAAGCTCTTTTAGGTCTTGAAGAAGGTCAAGCTATACTAGGAAACAGAACTAATGATATTGATGCTAGTTCAGAGTTTGGTTTGGATGGCGATATAACGTTTAATGTTCCTGATACTAACAAATTTCAAGAAACACTGATTTTACCTGACCAACCTCTAAATGCACAAATTTCCACTCTTTGTAACCCAGGAACAAGTGAATTCATTGTCGTTGGGAGGGGCGGTATCACTCCCAATACCCTAGAAACTCTAAACATTAATCCTATCCCACCAGATTGGGTAGAGCTTCCACAAAAACACAATAACTCTTCTAAACCAAGTTTTTCTTCTATTTCTCACTCCTTACCTACTCCACAAATTGTGGAAGCTACTGGCTGGATCATAAATGAAAACGGTAAAGTAGAACTTGTAGCTGACGTAAATAATGTTGCGGGATATAATTCTTGGCAAAAGCCCAGACAATGCACCAATAATTAACCTTTAGGCAGTACCCACCTCGAATTACCGTTGTTAGGCGAGGTATTCTCGTAATACTGTTTAACGACATCAATAGATAAAATGGTAGTGACACACCTCTAGCCTAAAGGCGTAGAGGCTTCTTGCTTCAACCCGACTTAACTAATAAATGTGCAGCATTTTTGGTTTTGAATCATTACAATGCAGGAAATTCGCTATTATTTTAATGCTTGATTTATATGTCCCTGTTAGAAGTTAGTAACCTCAGAGTTGCCTATCCTCATCAATCTTCCTCAGAAACAATCTGGGCAATCAATGATATCTCTTTTTCCCTCAACCCTGGAACAAGATTGGGATTAGTAGGAGAATCGGGGTGTGGTAAATCTACCATCGGTCGGACAATTATGAGTTTATTACCCCCAACAAGTCAGGTAACAGGGGAAATAAAGTTGAATGGGAAGTCAATTTTAGGGCTAAATAGTCGGGAATTACGGGAATTACGGGGAGAAATAGTGGCTCTTGTGTTTCAAGACCCCATGACACGCCTCGATCCTCTCATGACTATCGGCGATCACTGCTTAGAAACTTTAAAAGCTCATCAACCCCAATTATCTCGTAAATCAGCCCAGGATAAGGCTTTAAAAGCTTTAGAAGCGGTAAAAATTCCTCCTAACCGTTGGGGACAATATCCCCATGAATTTAGTGGTGGAATGCGTCAAAGAGTTGCGATCGCTCTAGCTTTACTCCTCAATCCGAAAATGATTATAGCGGATGAACCAACTACTAGTTTAGATGTTACTGTCTCCGCCGAGATCTTAGAGGAGTTGACTCGCTTGTGTAGTGAAAGAGAAATGGCATTGATCTTAATTTCTCATGATTTGGCTATGGTAGGGGAATACTGCGATCGCATTGGGGTAATGTATCAAGGTAAAATGGTAGAAACAGGAGAGATCAAATCGATCTTATATCAGCCTCAACATGAATATACTAAGTCTTTATTAGCAGCAGCTTTAAAGATTCAGCAACCATCTCACATAGATACTATTTCAGAAACACAGAGCGGAAAAACCCCAGAAACAACTACAGATTCTCTGCTTCGGGTCAAAGATTTACAGCAATATTTCACTTTAGAAAGCAATTTTATTCAACAACTGTTTTCCCAACAAAAAAACGTCATTAAAGCAGTAGATAATATTAGTTTTGAACTAGCTCCAGGGGAAACCTTGGGCTTAGTAGGGGAGTCTGGTTGTGGCAAAAGTACTCTATCTCGAACTATCTTACAACTCTTAAAACCCACTGGGGGAGTTGTGGAATTTTTGGGGGAAGATTTAACCCAGTTATCTCGTAACCAAATGCGAGCCAAACGCCGTCACATACAAATGATTTTTCAAGACCCCCACGCCTGTCTTAACCCCCTAATGACCGTAGGGGAAAGTATTAGCGATCCTCTCTTCATTCACCACCTTGCTAACGGGGAAGAAGCCAAAACTAAAGTGCTACAGATGCTAGAAAAAGTGGGTTTAACTCCTGTTTCTGACTATTATCATCGCTATCCTTCCGAGTTATCTGGAGGACAACAACAACGAGTTGCGATCGCCCGTGCTTTAATTACTCGTCCCCAACTGGTAATCTGTGATGAGCCAGTGAGTATGTTAGATGCAACAGTACAAACCCAAGTATTAGACTTGATGCTAGAGCTTAAAGCAGAATTTAACTTAACTTACCTATTTATCACCCACGATCTCTGGGTAGCGCGGTTTTTCTGCGATCGTATTGCTGTAATGAATCAGGGGAAAATTGTGGAAATCGGTACAACCGAGCAAATTTTCAACCATCCCCAACATCCTTACACTCAAACCTTACTTTCCGCAGCACCTTTACTAGCAAAATAATGTTCACCGTGGAGATCTGCATTTTTTTCTTGAACTAGGCAATAAGGCGATCGCAATACTGAAAATTTAATTCTATATTGAAGGAAATATATGAAAAGATAATAAGTTTATTCCCCAGTAGTTAGTACCGAAGGTGGGGAAAAAGTTTCAGTGAAGAACATTTTGGAGGTGTCGGGGGTTAAGGAGGAAGGCGATCCGACGACCCGCACTGCAATCATGCGATCGCTTTGAGCAATATTGATAGATCGATTCTCCAGAAAAATGTTATGATTAGGACTGAGAATCAAGCATATTAATGATTAAGTTTTGATTCAGTATCAAAGGTTTTTTCCATAAAGTATTGAGCCATTTCTTTTCCAATAATCTTGTCTCTCTAAACACAACACTCATTGAGAAGACAATTAATATTATGTCAATTTATGTAGGCAATTTATCTTACGAAGTTAATCAAGAAGACTTAAATGAAGTCTTTACCGAGTATGGAACTGTTAAACGGGTTCATATTCCCACCGACCGCGATACAGGTCGCGTCCGAGGATTTGCTTTTGTAGAAATGGAATCCGAAGCAGACGAAGATAAAGCTATTGAAGCTTTAGACGGAGCAGAATGGATGGATCGCCAGCTAAAAGTTAATAAAGCTAAACCTCGTGAAAACAGAAGTTCATTTGGTGGTGGTCGTCGAAACAACCGCTTCTAAGCTTCTTTCATTAAATTAAAAAATTAACGCTTTTGGGAATCAAGTAGGTTACTTCTACATTATTTTCCTAAAAGCGTTTCTTCTTCTTGATTGCCAGTTACGCTAAAATCTGGAACAGTAGAATTATCAAGCGGTTCATCTCTTCTGGATTCTTAGATCATAACCGACCCTCTCTTCATATTTATAGCAGAAGACCACAAAGATTAAGACATTTTCTATTAACCCTCTATTCCCTATTCCCTTTTTACCAAGATTATGATGTCCAGGCAAATCAAGTTCACTTGCTATATCTTTTTAACAAAGCGAGCGCGTAGTGTTCTCTTTGAGTCTGCCCCTAATTTTTCCTTTCTAACCTCTCCTTGAACTTAAAATTTCTTGAGCATCCATATCTTTGTCTCCTGAATATATATTTGAAAAGTAAGTTGAGTAATCGGTTATCAAACTGGCATTTCTTGATAACAGTGGCTACAACGCCAATAAAGACCTCTTAAACCTATATGACGAAGTAAAGTGTATGAGCAGCAAAGGCAAGTATGCTTACTAATCATAGGATTGCTATGGTATGTAGCTGCATTCATATGGCTACTCCCAGTTTTACGGTGAACCAGCCGTTGAGGAGATTTATTTAATAAAGCTTGCATTTTTTTACCTGATTTTTGTTAACATCCGACTCAGATTTTAGAGACGGCAGCAAATTGTAGATGAATCCACAATTCTTTTTTCCACTTAAGGTTTAAAATCTCTGAATTTTTGACCCCCAAAGCTTTGAGGCATTTAACTATGTCTTTTTTGGTCAGTGATTGCAGGGGCAATTCTGAAGCCACAAAATGGGCAAAGCTTGGTGAGACAATAGATAGATTGCTAAGATAAATTGACATACAACCTCTCCTCAATAAAAGGGTGTAGAGATTTAGGTTTGGAGAGAAGTCTAGGTCGTTAGTCAAATATCCAAAAGTATTTCTCGCTCATCTCATGCTAACAAGTAAATCTATACTCAAATGATAAAGACACAACTCTTATTAATATTCAAAGAAGTACTACTTTAGAACTTTAGGTAAGTCAGTCTCGGACTACTATCTCTGCTCGCAGCCCTGAATCCCCCGTTTTTAATTAGAGATAATTAAAAACGGGGGAGTAGGTCTAAAGTACTGCCCCGCCCGTCGGCGGAAGTCAGCTTCGACTTCATCAAAGTTCTTTGAATTTTTCTAATGGTGTAAAGAACTTCTCAAATAATAAACTCATCACAGTTCGATTTTCTCTGACTCGAATATTGACTTGTATTGACATCCCAGATTGCAGTGGTTGCTGTCGCCCATTAATATCCATGTATTGTTGGTCTAGTTCTACAACCGCAGGAAAACGCACAAAATTGTAAGGTGGTTGGTTTTCTGGTTCTAGAGAACTACTCCCAACATAAGTAAGTGTGCCTTTAATATCCCCATATTCTCCGAAAGGAAAGCTACTGATTCTAACGTCTGTATTCATCCCTTCTTGGACAAAACCAATATCTTCTGGTCTGATGAAGACTTCCGCTACTAATTTATCGTCAGGAACAATTTTTAAAACTGGTTGAGCAGCTTGTCCTGCTGGAGGTACATAACCTGGATAGGCTTGGAGGTCAAAAATTGTACCGCTTATAGGTGCAGAAATAGTTTGATATTTCAGGGTTTGTTTGGCACTACTGATTTGACTATTAATCTCTTGAATGCGTTTATCATTCTCAACAGTAGTCCTGTTTAACTGAGTGTCAATATCAGCAATTCTTTGTTCATTTTCGGCAATGTTGTCTAAAGTATCTTTTTCCGAAAAAGCTGTAGTGTTGATTAATTCTTCTTTAGCTTGAGCAATATCTAATGTGAGTCTCTTTTGTTCTTCTTGGAGTCTCTCAATTTCTGCTTGGGTAGTTATAACTTCTTGCTGTTGGTTGTTGTATTCAATCCGACCCCTAGCTCTAGACTCAATGAGGTCAGCACGACGGTCATTAACTTCTTGTTGTTGTCTATCTAGTTGCAGTCCTGCTAAAGCTCCCTCTTCTACTAGAGGTGCAATGGAGTTGAGGGTTTTTTCTTCAATTCTTAAACTTTCTTCTGCTTGGGCGATAGATTGTTCGTTACGCTGTCTAATTTCCTGTAAAACTTGGCGAGCCGTAGCTAACTGTTCCTTAGCATCTGCTAGCTGTAGTTGGTTTTGATTAAATTGTTTTTCTAGCTGTTCTACTTCTAATCTGGCTGCTGCTACACGAGAACGATATTCTGCTTGGGCTGTTCTTAGTCTCACTTCTTGTTGTGGATTGAGCTTACCAGAGTCAATTCCCAATTGAGCGCGGTATAATTGATTTTCTGAGATTAGTTGGGCGCGATTGCGAGCTAAAAACGCAATTTCACGGGGAATTTCCAGTTTTGTTATTGCTGCTTCCACTTCGTTAGTGGGAATTTCCCCATTCATTAGGGCGCGATAAAATTTGTTTTCCTGAGATAGATATTGACGAACATTGGTCAATGACTCTACCTGAGCTTTGGAGGTGGTAGCATCGAGGACTAAGAGAATATCTCCTTTTTTAACTTTTTGTCCTTTTTCTACTTTTACTTCTTCTACAACTCCGTTAGTGGGGACTTGGATTTCTTTAACGTCATCTTGGGGTTTGAGTTGACCCACTGCTGGTACAACTTGTTCGACTTTGGCAATTATCGACCAGCCTATGGCAAATACTGTAACTCCTGCTACCGCCCAAACTGTGGCTCTCGACCATTTGGGAGATTGACGTAATAATACCGTTTGCTCAAATTTACGAGGAGCAAGAGCAGATTGTTGTTTGATGGTAAGGGCGGAAGACTCAGCATCAGAGTCTCCTAATTTGGCAAGTTGTCCGTTAAGACGGGGACTAAGGGCTTCTGGGTCGGATAGGGAGTTACCATTACTGGAGAATGTAGCGTTTGTTGGTAGTTTTTTTGTTTCACCTTGGGGAGTCAAAGGTAAGTTTTGATAGACTCCTGGTCCTATTTGGGCATATCCTAAATAAACTGCTTGAATCGCTGTAGTCAACTCTTTAGCTGGAGTGCCTTTGAGCAGATATCCCATAGCTCCAGAGCTTAAAGAACGAGTTACGTATTCTTGGTTATCGAAGGTACTTAATACTAATACTTTTACATTAGGAAATTTCTGACAGATAGCTTGGGTTGCTCTTACTCCATCCATTCCAGGCATTTCCATGTCCATCAGCACTACATCTGGCTTCAGGATTTCTACTTTCTTGATCCCATCTTCTCCATTCTCAGCAGTGCCTACAACCTCTAAGTGAGATTCAGTTTTGATCAGGGCTTTGAGACCTTCACGAATCATTTTTTGGTCATCTACAATCAAAATCCGAATTGTATCATTTTGATTATCTGTAAGATTAGTATGAGGGCGATCGCCGTTAGAGATATGTACCATGAGATTATTTGTAACTGTTTTAGTTTTAGATGTTGAATTTAATTGGCAAATGCAATTGCTATCAAATCAATCTATAAAAATTAATTCAACTATAAGAACTTACTAAATCCTTTATAGCTAATACTTTAAGGATGATGCCATCACCAAAGGCAAGAAAATTTAGGCTTTGAGTCCAATAATAGTACGATGACGAGGACTGTTAACCTTAATTGTCGGGGGATTAAACCCGATCTCTGTAAAAGTCGTTGCCATATCTAAGCCAAAGTATTGATCTAGATAAGGTTCAGTGCTTTTAAGAAGAGTCAGTATGTAAGGGGGCATTTTTTGATATACTTCTGAGTTGGGATTCATATCCATAATTGCTAAATATCCCCCTGGACGTAGGATGCGATATGCTTCAGTAATAATTGCTTTAGCAGCAGTAGTAGGTAATTCATGAAATATTAAACAAGCAGATACTAACTCGAAACTGTTGTCTGGTAAGCCTGTATTTTCCGCAGCACGGTGTAGCCATTGAATCTGATGTTGATTTTGTTGAGAACGATATTGAGCTACTGCTAAAAAGTAGGGAGAAAGCTCCACTCCTGTAACTTTAGCTTGAGGGTAATTTTCTTGTAGGGCAAAACTACTCATTCCGATACCACATCCCAAATCCAGAATTGTTTGAGGTGATATTGTTAAGTTTTGTTGCAATAGACGATGATAGCTAGCTCGTAATTGAGCATCTCCTTTAGCTCCTGTATCTTGCCAAATTTTAGCGTGAACTGCATAAGCAGCAGATTCAACCTCCCAGGCTGCTTGCCAACTCATATTCCCTGATTCGTAAGCATGAAAAGATGTTAGATAATAATCTGGATAATCTAGGGAAGGGTTAGTTACTGCTTCTAGTTCTTGCTCCCAACAAGTGCGATCGCTTAATTGGCGATAATTTTCCCGCCAAGGTACTCCAAGGGACTCAGCACGATTAATCATCATATTCCGTGCGCGGTTTTTGGCAAAGTTGGCTAAGGGCTTAATAGCAAGAACTTGATTAACTACACGGGAAGCTAATCCAATTTTTTTAGGAGATTGAGTAATAGTCATAAGTTGAACCCATCTTAATTAATTCTAACGCGAAGAAAAGATGAAAAATTTTAAGGAATTATTGTGTTTGTATTTTCCCACGATTTGTCTTAACGGATGGGTAAGGTAGAGATAATTAATTGCATACACTGTTTTACCATCCCTACTTTAATTGAATTATCTTATGTCTGACAAAAGTCTGCGCGCTACCCTACTCAATCTTGATGGTGCTAGCTATAAAGCCTATAAAGATATTCGAGGAAACTATGATTTTCCTGACTTCACTTTAATCATTGATTACGTCCAGGGGGATCCTTTTGCTTCCCCTAGTAAGTTTCGAGTCAAAATCCCCCAGTCTATAGCCAAATTTCCCAAGCAACTCTATCAGTCTCCTAGTCGAGAAATTGCTTTAAGAGATTATCTCACACGACAGTTTCATCAAGTTTCACGCCGTATTAGTTCCCATCGCGGTACAGGAAAAAGCGGTTTAATTGCCATTGCTACTGTAGGACAAGAAGTTTTAGAACGAACATCAGCACTAATAGATGAGGGATTTGTAGAAGTACGATTTGTCCTAGGATTACCAGCCAGAGGGAGAAGAATTTTAGGTCGTCAAGCAGCAGCTATGTTGTGTGAAGATATCCCCGATATTGTTGAGTCTGCTTTGCTTTATCAGTCTCTTGATAGTCACCAAATCCAACAGCACGTAGAAACCGTAGAAGATGCAGACTGGATTAGACAACAACTATCAAGCAAAAATCTAACTGCTTTTGTTGCCAACAATTCTATTTTACCCCGACGCAGTGGCATTGATTTTCGTCCTCTACAAACCGCTCCTGTACCTTTTCAGTCTCCACCTTCTTTAGAAGTAGAATTTAATTGTCCCAACCGAGGTGTGATTCGGGGAATGGGTATTCCTGAAGGAGTTACCCTAATTGTCGGTGGTGGTTATCACGGGAAATCCACTTTACTCCAAGGTATTGAGTTAGGGGTTTATAATCATATTCCTGGGGATGGACGAGAATTTGTGATTACTAACTCCAATGGGGTTAAAATTAGGGCAGAAGATGGTCGTAGTGTTGCAGGAGTCGATATATCTCCTTTTATCAACCATTTACCCCAAGGACGTTCTACTACTCACTTTTCTACTACTAACGCTAGTGGTAGTACTTCCCAAGCAGCAAATATTATAGAAGCTTTAGAAGCAGGAGCGCAATTACTCTTAGTGGATGAAGATACATCTGCTACTAACTTTACTATTCGCGATCGCCGAATGCAAGCTTTAATTGCTAAAGAAAAAGAACCTATTACCCCGTTTATTGATAAAGTAAGGCAACTCTACCATGATTACCGTGTCTCGACGATTTTAGTTATGGGGGGAAGTGGTGATTACTTTGAAGTGGCTGATACAGTGATTGCAATGGAAAACTACCAACCCTATGATGTCACAGAAGCAGCAAAAGCGATCGCCTTAAAATATCCCACAGACAGAAAAGAAGAAGGAGGAAGCAATTTCGGGAAGATCACCCCTAGAATTCCTCTACCCCAAAGTATCGATCCTAGTACTTACAAAAGAGACATCAAAGTTAAAGCCAGAGGTATCAATAAAATCAGCTTTGGTACAGAAGATATTGACTTAACAGCCATTGAACAAATTGTAGATCAAGGACAGTTAATCGCGATCGCATCTGCTATGGTTTATGGGAAAGAACATTATATTGATAGTCAAACTAATCTAGCTACTGTTTTAGATTTAATCATCAAACAAATCACAACCAAAGGATTAGATAGTATTAGCGACTTTCCCCAAGGAGATTTAGTTTTGTTTCGTCCTTTTGAATTAGCAGCAGCCATAAATCGTCTGCGAACTTTAGTTATTAAAAGTAAATAAGATTATTACACCCTATAGCAATCCTAAATTAAATAAAAGATTGTAGTGCGAGCAGTGTGCTACGCACTGACAAAACTTATTCTAAATCAAATTTTATTGTTTATTGCTTTTACTTTGGCTATTTATCTTCTTTTAAAAGATGAATTTAATTGGGCACAGGTACTTATTTTTCTAATACCGTACTAACACTTCTAGCTTGACAATCCGAGATTGCAGCTAAATTAATCAAATTGCCATCAATACCAGAATCAATAAATACATAGGCTAAATCTATTCCTCGATCGTTTACTTTTACTTGCCAATAATCTTGATAGTTTACTATTTCTATTGATAAATTTTCAATCCTTGTAGGTTTAGGGATTTCTTCTCCGCAAGGCTCACATAATAAATATATAGTTTGATTTAAGTTTAATCTAGATACTGCTGTCAAAGCTTGTTCTTTAGTTATGTAAGAACATTGATCGGCTAATGCTGGAACACAGAGTAAAGTACAGTAACTTAAAGTGCAACCAAAAATTGACAAAAAAGATTTAACATTTATCATTTATCATTTACCAGTAATCAACAATTAACAAGTAGTAAGTAGCAAGTACCAATCAACCCTCGCGAAGCGACGAGTTGGGTCTCAACAACTAACAACTAACCACTAACCTATTATATTTAATATTTTTTATAACTATTACTAAGATTAATCCAATCTTCTAAGCTTAAATTTTCGGCTCTTGCTTGAGGATTGATCTGGAGTTTTTCTAATAAAATCGTAAGTTCATCTAGGTCAATTAAACTCTTAATATTATTTCTTAACATTTTCCGTTTATTGGCAAACCCAAGCTTAACTAAAGTTTCTAATTGTTTCGGTTTATCTACAGGTTTATCGATAATTCTAGGACATAATTTTACTACAACAGAATCAACTTTAGGTGGTGGATAAAAAGCCTTAGCTGGAACATCACAAATTAATTCACAACTAGCTAAATACTGCACTTTTACCGATAATGCACCATAAGCTTTAGTACCAGGAACAGCAACTAAACGTTCTCCTACTTCTTTTTGCATTAATAAAACAATAGATTCATAATTAGTGACTGCTGGTTGTACAATCGAACCTAAAAGTTTTTCTAAGATTAAGCCTGTAATATTGTAAGGAATATTAGCAACAACTTTATTAGGATTTTGAAACTTAGGAAAATTTTTAAGTAAACTTGGAATATCTAAATTGATAAAGTCTCCTTGTAACAAAAGAAAATTATCTATCTCTCCAAATTTTTTAACTAGCTTTTTACACAAGTCCCGATCAATTTCTACAGAAACTACCGCAGCAACTTCTGGTAACAAACGGCGAGTTAAAATTCCTGTACCTGTCCCAATTTCTAAAATCCTATCTGTTGATTTTAATTCTGCTGCTGCTACAATCTGGTTTAATACTTTGTCACTATTTAACCAGTGTTGACCAAATCTTTTACGAGTTCTAGTCATTTATCATGTGTCATTTGTCATTGATTATTAGTTAGTAATTACTTGCTCCTTCATCCCTATCTGAGGTATGAGGAGTGAGGAGAGTTGGGGGAGGAGAGGAAGTAATACTTATTACTTATTACTTCATCATCCTTCATCCTTTCCCTGACATCGCCAATGTCACTAAAATAAATATGCCAAATCCTAATCTATACCAAACAAACACCCAAGTACTTCTTTTTTGTAAGAACTTAATGAGCCAAGCGATCGCCAGATAAGAAAAGATAGCGGAAGAAATTAGCCCCACAATAATAGGAACTAACTCAGAGTTATTAACACCAACTTCTAAAAAGTCTTTTACATATACTAATCCAGCTAAAGTAATAGCAGGAATACCCAAGAGAAAAGAAAAGCGTGCAGCAGTAGCGCGGTCTAGATTATTAAATAATCCTGCGGTAATAGTAGAACCAGAGCGAGAAACTCCTGGTATAATGGCTAAAGCTTGAGCAAAACCAATAATTATGCCATCTTTCCCCTTTAAATCTTGAAAATCGCGCTTTTGACTTCCAAAAGACTCTGCTAAACCCAACAACAATCCCATAAGGATAGATGCGATCGCAATAGAAGTCATACTCCTAATAGGGGAATTATCAAAATCAGGTACCAATACTTTAATACTCAAACCAAAAACTACAACGGGTATTGTACCAATAGCAATACCTACCGCCAACCAAAAATCTTGAGACTCATAATTGGATGTAGCGATCGCCTTAAACATTCCTTTAGAGATCTGGGTTAAGTCAGACCAAAAATACCATAAAACAGCAGCAATACTCCCCAACTGGATAATGGCAGAAAAAGCTACACCAGGATCTCCCCATCCCAAAAATATGGGTACAGCTTTCAAATGTGCTGTACTACTGATAGGGATGAATTCTGTCGCCCCCTGAACAAATCCCAAAACCACAGCCTGAAACCAGTTTAGTTGAGAAGTAACTTCGGGGGATTCTGTAGTAGTAGCTACAGCACTAGAATAAATTACTAGCAAGGAAAATAGACAGAAAAGCCACCCTAAACTTAAAAATAAGAGAGATTTAAAAGATTTTTTGGGGAATCTAATCATAAAATTACTAACACTAAAATTTTAATCAAGTTTAGTCTTGAATCGTCAATTTCTAGACATCTGGCAAAAATAAATTTTAGCTCAAATTCTCCCTCACTCTTCCTTGTCTTGACCAATCAACAAATTGAAACTTACTGTAAGAATTATGGTCACTGTTTACTCTTAGACAAAGATACTATTAAATTTCGATATCATGAAGGTAATAAATTAAACTAAGAGATTAAAGAGTAAGAATTTGTAAGTATATGAGTTATGCAACCTCTTCTGCAAGAGCAGAAATCAACGAACTAAGAAGACTCAAAACTTTACTACCACCAGAATTGCAAAGCTGGGTAATTGTAGAAGGAACAACAGAAGTTAACCCACCCCTGATTCGCAGCGAAGAAATTGGCAAAGACGAAATCGAAATACAAATCGACCTAGCAAAATGGGATAATTTGGCAATAGATCAAAGAAATTTACTATTTTGGCATGAGGTTGCACGGATCCAAAACGATACAATTCCCCGAGAAGGTTGGGAAATGGCAGCCCTCGCTATAGGTTTAGGTGGTGCAGTAGGAGAACTCTGGGTACAAGATGGCTTACTACTACTCCTAGCTTTATCCCTGTGTGGTATTTCAGGATACCGCTTGTGGCAAAAAAATAACAACGAAAAAACTATTCAAGAAGCCATTGAAGCGGACGAAAAAGCGATCGCCTTAGCAACTCGTTTCGGTTATTCCTTACCTAACGCCTATAAGAGCCTCGGTAGTGCTTTAAAAACTCTCATTGAACAAACTCCCAGTCGCCGTAATAGGAAGAAATATGAAGAAAGGTTACAATCTCTCAAACGCAGTGCTTCTAAAGCTAAAGCTCAGATGAAGACTGAAGCAGAACCCATGAGAAGAAGAAATAATCCTATCTAAGCGATCTTCCTTCGCCCTAAAACGGGTGGAGGATTCATCAAGGATAAACGATGAGGCTAGATTTTCCTTTTACTTTTGAGTTTCTTCCTCATCCCTCATCATGAAAGTTTAAGGAATAGGGAATAGGCAATAGGGATTTATTGTTATTACTTATTAGTTTTGAGTTTCTTCCTGATCCCTCATACTTTTAAGCACTTCCATACACGGGAATTGCAGCCCCACTAACATCTTTAGCTGCTTCTGAAGCTAAAAAACAAATCACTTGGGCTAAGGATGCTGGTTTAACCCACTTCTGGGCATTTTCCTCTCCCATAGCCTCACGATTGGCTGGAGTATCAATGACACTGGGTAAGACAGTGTTAGCTGTAATGTTAAACTCTTTAGTTTCTTTGGCGATCGCTTGAGTCAGAGCAACCACACCCGCTTTCGCAGCAGAATAAGCTGCCAGTTTAGGTTCAGGGTCAACTGCACCTCTAGAACCAATGGTCACGATTCTACCGTAATTATATTCTCGCATTGACTGAAGACAATGTTTGCAGGTTAAAAAAGTAGTTAGTAAATTAATACTAAATATTTTTTGCCAATCCTCTAAGGAATATTCGTGGGTATCTCCCATATCAAATCCCCCTACCAAGTGAATCAAAACCTCAACCCTTCCCATATCCTTAACGATCTGACTGACGCTACTTTCTTCAGTTAAATCTGCTTTAACCAATATCACCTGCTCTAGCTCTTTCTGAGTGAGCATTTGTCGAACCGACTTAGCATCTCTTTCTTCGCGGTAAGGAATAGTGATTAAACCCCCCTGAGCAATAACAGATGGTAAAATTCCCTTGCCTAAGCCTCCTGTTCCACCAGTTAAGAGAACTTTTTTATCTTTCACTTTAAATGACTCCTTGAATTTTCTGAGGAAGTGACACAGTATCATTATGATTTACTGGTTCACAGAAAATCCGCCTCTGTAATATTATCTGCAATTACACTATCAACGGATACCAACTGAGTTAAATCAAAGCCTGTTGCGATCGCGCTTTCAATTAAAAGTTGGTCTAAGTTGGCTATATGACTTCTTTCTAGCCCTGTTATACCATCTTCTGCTAAAGATTCCAACGCGCTAGATGCAGATTCTCCCTCATTAAAAGTATCAAAACTACCGTCATGAAATGCGACCCAAAAAGGAGCTAATCCAATTCCTTGTTGGGGTGCAACATTATCTATTGTGACTCTAACTTTAATTTCAGACATAACACTTCTTCCTTAGTTTGAGGAGCAAAAACTTTCTCTCTAACAAGCCGTTACCCTTGAACTATTTGGTGATTTATGAGAAAAACTAGAACGATATGTTTACTTTGATTAAAATGGAAAATCGGGAAGAAATAGGGAAAAAACATTACTAATGAATTCTAGTTGCGAGAAACAATTAGCAGCGAACTCAACATAAATCAAGTTACATTTTTGCTACATCTATCTCCAATAAATTATTCCAATCTTTAAAAACTAAATTTCGCAATCTAAGTACAATTACTGAAACACACTTGTCAGACATTATTACTGCTTTTAGTACTTTAGATTAATGAATCACAAAAAAAAGACAGTATCTCTTTTACTGTCTCTGCTCAGAAATAATATTATTCAATTTTTAATTGGACTATTTACGATTGCCTTTTTAACGCAACTTTCGGATAAAATAAGCCTTATTACGCTAAAATTGTCCATTAAAACCCTAGGTTATGGCAGTTTTTTTTATTTTGCTACTCCCTTCGTCATCTATTGGTTAGCTTATGTCAGTGCCGTCAAACTCAGCAAAGTAAAATTAATCATCACCATCGCGCTTTTGTCTATGTATAGCTATGTGTTTTGGGATGCCTACTTTTCCTACAAGGAAATGCTACGAGAGCTACTATTTAATAAATCTTAAGCAATATGGATGAGGATAATATAAAATATCCATAAACCGCCACTGGTCTTTCTTGAAATAATTATTAGGTTGTAAGTATTCTGCGCCTTGTTTGAGGGCGAAACAGCTACAACCATTGACTAAGTGGACATCCAATTATAAATAAATTCTATTTCTCAGAATATGGCAGAAGATACAAAACCGGATACTCCTACAGCCAAGCCAGAAGCTAAAGCTGCTAAACCTAAAAAAGCCAAGCCTCCCAAACTAGAAGATAAACCCTTTGAGGAGTTCATTGAGCAGCATTTTACTCCCACTCTTCAGCAAGCCTTTACCGATGAAGGAATAGAAGACATGGAGTTAAATTTTACCAAGCAAGAAATACCTATAGCTGGTGTCAAATCAGATACAGAATTTTGGCAAATAATTGGTAATTGGCAAAACGGAAAGCGTCAGTTTAACCTATATTTTTTAGAAGATAATATCTCAGGCAAAAAAGCTTTTTCTTATGCCACCAATGGAAAGCAGCCTAGCACCATTGAGTCTTTTATGATTGACGAGAGAAAAGTAACCTTAGATTTACTTGTACTCTACACTTTACAACGTCTCAATGGACAAAAGTGGCTTACTGGGAACTAGAAACAAGTCTTTTCCAAGCTAAGGTACATTGGAACTCTTGCATAAGTCTGATAATCTTGATAGCCACAAGGCAGGTGCATTGTGCTGATCAATTCTGTAAAAGGAGGCAATAGCGATGGCACCAAATATGTAAGCTAAAAGCTAACAACCTTGATGAAAAGTTTACTTTTGTAAGATATCTATTGAATAGGATTAACCCAAAGCTTAATAGGCGAAAAACAAAACCCCTGTGTAACCCAGTAGCACCTCGCCAAAAAGTGAGAAGCTAAAGTCGTATTTGTCTGAGTCAGAATTATCTGGCTACTAAAAATTTAACAATCATTAATTAAACTTTATGTTCGGCAAACCATCTCGTGAACCTAGACCAGAAGAAAGATCAGATCTAACATCTTTCGAGCAGTTATCGGAAAAATTTAATATAGAGCCAGAACAGAGATTGATATCTGACTTTCCAGAGACGAATCCAGCATCATCTTTTCCCGAACAGGAAGTAGCAATTTCTGAGACGGAAGAAACAGAAGCAGCAGTCGAAACCAAAGCAACAGTTGAAACCAAAGAAACAGAAGAAACAGAAGAAACAGAAGAAACAGTTAGTAACATCGAAAAGATTAGCCTAATTATTTCTCCTTACTTTATCGTGCTAACAGGTCTGTTTTTATATAAAGACAACCACCAACTGATAGGAACAATTTTAATTGGGGTGGGAATTCTGTCTCTACTGAGAGTCTCTGTTAAAGATGTAGCTGCTTTCTTTGAATGGCTGAAAAACGCCCTGGGATTTGGCGACATTGAAAGTCAATAATAAGCTGGGACTTGTCCTATTTTCCTAAGCAGCAGATATTATGGGTTAACAGTAGGTTAGTATAGATAACCAAGTTACCCTTTTTTTGTATCACTCTATTGGAGGGAGTAATAACATCGTGTCATCTAGAACGGTTACACAAGAATCATCATTAAACAAAAAGCTTCGTCCTGTTTATACCTTCTCCAAAGGAGTGTTCAAAGCTGCTGGTGGAACTGTACTGGGTATTACTATGATCGCCAGTTCCATTGTCGCTGGCGGTTTAGTAGGTTTAGCAATTAGTTTTCGTAACCTTCCTGATGTTCGCGTACTTCGCAGTTATGTCCCCTCAGAAACCAGTTACATCTACGATATCAAAGGTAGACTATTAACCAGTCTTCATGGAGAAGCTAACCGAGAACTGGTGAGACTAGAAGAAATTTCCCCAGAACTCAAAAGAGCCGTTATAGCCATAGAAGATAGTAGTTTTTACGAGCATCAAGGAATCAATCCCTACAGTATTGGACGCGCCATTAGAGCCAACTATGAACAAGGTGCTGTAAGAGAGGGAGCTTCTACCCTAACGATGCAGTTGGTAAAAAACTTATTTTTGACCCGCGAACGAACTGTAACCCGCAAACTCGCCGAAGCAATCCTCGCTGTTCGAGTAGAACAAGTCTTTTCCAAAGAGGAAATTCTGGAAATGTATCTCAATAACATCTATTGGGGACATAACAACTATGGAGTGCAAACCGCAGCAGAAACCTATTTTAATAAAGATGCTTCCGAATTGAATCTTGCAGAAGCAGCAATGATGGCTGGTCTCATTCAAGCACCAGAACAATACAGTCCTTTCCTCAATTATCCAGCTACCAAAAGGAGACAAGCACTAGTACTCAATCGAATGGCTGCTATTGGCTGGATTACTGCTGAAGAAGCAGAAGCAGCTAAAAAAGCTCCTTTACTGGTGGGTCAACCTACTGCTTGGCGTGCTAGTAAATTACCCTTTATCACTGAAGCTGTGGTTACAGAATTAGAAGAACGCTTTGGACGAGATCGCGTTTTGCAAGGAGGAATGCGAGTTCAAACCACCGTTGACTTAGAATTCCAAAAAATGGCAGAAGAATCTGTGAGGGAAAGCCATCGTCTTTTAAAAAGTTGGGGTTTAAAAGCGGATCAAATCGCCTTAGCAGCAGTAGATCCTAGAACTCACTTCGTTAAAGCTTTGGTGGGTGGAATAAGCCACGACAAAAGTCAATTTAACCGTGCTATCCAATCTCGCAGACAGCCAGGATCTGCTTTTAAACCCTTTGCTTACTATGTTGCTTTTGAGAGTGGTAAATATACTCCCTTCTCCACTATCGATGATTCTCCTGTTCGCTATCGAGTCCCCTCTGGTTACTATAGCCCCCAAAACTATGGTGGCAAAAAAGACTTTAAAGGAGAAATCTCTTTGAGAACCGCCCTAATTCAATCCCGCAACATTCCTGCGGTCAAAATTGGAAAATCAGTAGGATTAGACAGAATTATTGAAATTTGTAAAGCTTTAAGCATTAAAAGTCCCCTACAACCCGTGATCTCTCTTCCTTTAGGTTCAATTGGGGTAACTCCACTAGAAATGGCTGGAGCTTATGCTACTTTTGCCAGCAATGGTTGGCACTCTGAACCCACAATTATTCTGCAAATAGCAGATAGCAGAGGTAACATCCTACTAGAGAATCAGCCCAATCCTCAACAAATTTTAGACCCCTGGGCTACTGCTAACTTAACAACCGTTCTCAAAGGAGTAATTGAAGAAGGAACAGGGAGAAATGCTGCTATTGGTCGTCCCGCAGCAGGTAAAACTGGTACTACGTCTTCAGAGCGAGATGTTTGGTTTGTCGGCTATGTACCTCAGCTAGCTACTGCTGTGTGGATTGGCAATGATGACTATAGAAGTCTGGGTGAGGGAGTAACTGGGGGTACTCATGCTGCTCCTGTTTGGCGTTCCTTTATGAGTAAAGCACTCAAAGACGAACCTGTCAGGTATTTTCCCGCAGCTTCTCAATTTCCTCGCCCTTAAAGAGTTTTTAGGTGGAAATTTAATCACCAATCTCAGACTTCATTCTGCTTAAAGTTTGATTCATTTGATCGAACATCTGTTGTGGTGTAATTCCGAACTGACTTAGTTGGGTTTTTAGCTGCTCTACCGTCATTCTTGCCATAAAATCTTCAGAAAGCTCAAAACGTTTCATAAATATTTTGTAGCGTTCCATTAAAGCTTCCATCTGTTCGATAAACATTTTCTTACCCTCACGGTCAAATTTACCGTACTCACCGCCGAGTTTCATTAAAGACTGATAATCTTCAAATAATTGTTTAGCTTCTTGTTGTACTACTTCAGAATCAAAAAATCCCATGTCAGTTGTGAAATAATAGTGAAATTTTTAAAACCTTGACTTTTATATAATGCTTATTCCAGTCAACTCTGATTTTAAGATAGTGACAGGAACGGACACAATACGGTTTTCCGAAAATTGATCATTTTTCATCCAGAGATGTTATATTATTTGGTTCTAAAGAATTAAAATCAGAAAATTGTGGCTAATTAAAAATACTGTTTACAGAAAAGCACTGCGGTTCTTAAGGCTTGGCATTATTTCGAGTCTTGCTTTATTGATCATCAATATACTTGTGAACATTATCTTTAAACTACCTTATAACGCTACTGTTCCACCAGATGCTTTTTTTGTTTTAGGAGGGAGTATCAACCGAGAAATTTATGTAGCACAATTAGCAAAACAAAATCCTCAGACTCCTATCATAATTTCTCAAGGTTCAAAAGAGCCTTGTATTTTATTGATTTTTCAACGTTCTCAAGCTCCTATTGACCAAGTTTGGTTAGAAAATTGTGCCAACTCTACATTTGGGAATTTATTTTTCAGCTTACCGATCTTAGAACGTTGGCAAGTCCGTAAAGTAACTGTGATTACCTCAAAAACCCATCTTCCTAGAGCCAAGCTAATATCCTATGTTTTGTTGGGTTCTCACGGAATTTCGGTAGATTTAGCTCTTGCACCCGAAAAAGGAGTCCCAGGAAATAAAGAATCTCGGCTCAAAACAGGACTCGATGTAACTCGTAGTATTTTCTGGGCTGTATTGAGTCAAGGCATACAACCTAGTTGCTCTAAGCTATATCGGCTGGAGGATATAGATTTATCTGCTTGGAAAGTTAAAGGCTTTGCTTGTGAAAATCAGGGAAAACTCAAATATTAGAGCAATCGCTATTAGTTAACACAGAAACAGTAGCAACATATACCTGATACCTGATAACCTTAGAATAAAGTAAAGAACTGTAACAAAAATAATTATCTCAATAAAATAACTATTTTTACTAGGAGTCTTTTAGTAATACATACTATGCAAAAAAATTTTGTACAACGATTATTGCTTTCTATTGGTAGTTGTTTGTTAATATTTGCTACCTTATTTACCCCCACAGCCTTGGCGGTTAATAATCCAGAGTTGTTACCCGATACAGTAATTCCTGTAGTAGATTTAGCTAACTTTTTACCTACTCTTCAAGAAGAATCTTTAATTGAAGATCTAGAAAGCTTTGAAGCAGAAACAGGATGGAAAATGCGAGTCCTAACTCAATATGATCGCACTCCTGGTAGAGCCGTAATCAAATATTGGGGTCTAGATGATAAGAGCATTCTCCTGGTAGCAGATGGTAGAGGGGGTAACATTTTAGCCTTTAGCATTGGAGATGATGTGTATGAATTATTACCTCGTACCTTTTGGATTGAATTGCAAACTCGCTTTGGCAATATGTATTACGTGCGAGAAAACGGGGAAAATAATTCCATTGTAGAAGCTCTCCATGTAGTAAAAGGTTGTTTGGTTCAAGGTGGCTGTAATGTAGTTCCTGGCTTACCCAAAGAACAATGGATTTTAACTCTCATTAGTTCTATTTTGGGGGGTGTAATCTTTGGATTAGCAGCAATACCAAGAAAAGAAGGACAAATGGTAGCTTGGCAATGGGCTTTGATTATGTCACCTTTGTGGGGAATTTTGTTTCTTGCTTTTGGTATTGGACCAGTAGTGACACGGACGGCTGATTTATTACCCTTATTTCGTAATGTTATTGGGTTTGTCCTAGGTGCAACAGTAGCCTTTCTATCTCCTACTTTCAGCAACTCCACAACCTCAGAAACTTAAGATTTTGTTTATGTTTTTTCAGGGATAACGATCAAGAAAAAGCACCCTCGCAGTCTTTCTTGGTCTGGGATTTGTGATTTTTTTGCGGAAATATCATCAGCTATCCCTGAGACATTTAACGGGTATTTTAATCATTCAATGAAAATATATTTATATATAATCAAATATTATCAAATCTTTCTAGAAAAAAAATACTGGCAAATCATGAGATAATAGCAAGAGGAATTAAAGAAAAATGTGAGACAGGTTGAGAGACATATAGTTAAAAAAAATAATCCTATTTGGCAACAAATAGACCAATTATGTTTTTTATCTAAAAATCTCTACAACTATGCTAACTATTTAGTTCGTCAGTCATTTATCTTTAACAAAACTTATCTAGGCTTTAATCAAGTTTATCATCTAGTAAAAGATAAGCCAGACTATCAAGCTCTACCTAGAAAAGTAAGCCAACAGGTACTCAAGGTTTTGGATAAAAACTGGAAATCATTTTTTTCGGCGAGTGAAGCTTATAAAGAAAATCCCAATCTATTTACTGGCAGACCAAAGTTACCTAAATACAAACATAAAACTAAAGGGCGTAATTTACTAATTTACACCATCCAAGCCATTAGTAAACCTTGGTTGAAAAAGAACAAAGTTAAGCTATCGGGTACGGATATATTAGTTACTACCAAAGCCAAAAACATAGCTCAGGCTAGGATTATTCCCAAAATAGGTCAGTATGTAATTGAGATAGTTTATGAAAAACCTGAACACCATGCAGTAAATGATACTGAAGCTATAGCAGCTATAGATATTGGAGTCAGCAATTTAGCAGCTTTAACATCAAATCAAAGAGGATTCATTCCTATTCTGATTAACGGAAGACCGCTTAAAAGTATCAACCAATTCTATAATAAAAGAAAAGCTTTCCTTCAATCAAAGCTTGGCTCAAATCAGCAAACATCTCAACTAATTCAAAGAATAACTGCTAATCGGAATAATCGAGTAGATACCTATTTACATCAAGCATCGAGATGGATAATCAATCATCTAGATCAACAAGGAATTGGCAAGTTAGTTATTGGCAAAAATCCTTTCTGGAAGCAAGAAATTAATAATGGCAAAAAGAATAATCAATCTTTTGTCAATATCCCTCATGCTAGATTCATTGAGATGTTGAGCTATAAAGGAGCAATGAAGGGAATTAAGGTGATAACCAGCGAAGAAAGTTATACATCTCGCGCTAGTTTTTTGAACTTAGATTTTATCCCTAACTACGGTGATGATAATGCTAAAGAGATTAAGTTTAGCGGTTATCGAGAAAAGAGGGGGACATACAAAATCAAAGGAGAAAAAACCAGAATTAATGCAGACGTTAATGGCAGTTATAACATTTTGAGAAAAGTAGTCCCAACAGCTTTCAGCCAAGGGATAGAGGGCGTTGTAGTTCGTCCTATCAGGGTTACTCCTGGTGCAGCTAAATAAGAGTCGATGTAATATTTGACTATGTTTTTAGTAACTATTGCCATAACTACATTAATTTGATGAAATTTCTTAGAGAGAAGACGGACTGATTCGCTACAATGTTTTTGGCTCGTTTCAGTAATTTAAACATCATGGTAGCTATTGCATCTTTATCTCTCATAGACATAGCTAAAAACACTCGAATTGCAGCAAGACAGTTGGCGGTACTCCCTACAGAAGACCGTAATCAAGCGGTTACAGCGATCGCAACTGCTTTAACAGCAGCAACCCCCCAGATACTAGAAGCTAATATCGCTGACTGTGAAGCAGCCGAAAAAGACGGTATTTCCCCTTCTCTCTACGCCAGATTGAAACTAGGAGAAAGTAAACTGGAAAGTGCGATCGCAGGTGTCAGGGATGTGGCTCAATTACCCGATCCTGTAGGAACAGTCCAAATTCATCGAGAATTAGATACAGGACTAATCTTAAAACGGGTTACTTGTCCTCTAGGAGTATTGGGAATTATCTTTGAAGCAAGACCCGAAGCCCTAATTCAAATCACTAGCTTGGCGATCAAGTCTGGGAATGGCGTAATTCTCAAAGGGGGAAGAGAAGCAACGGGTTCTTGTCAAGCTTTAACTCAAATAATTCAGCAAGCCTTAGCTAATACTAAAGTTTCTCCTGATGCTGTCCAATTATTAACTACTAGAGCAGAAATTAAACAACTCTTAGACTTGGATGAATATGTAGATTTAATTATTCCTAGAGGTTCTAATTCTTTTGTAAGATACGTACAAGATAATACTCGTATTCCTGTTTTGGGACACGCAGATGGTATTTGTCATCTCTATATAGATCGTGCTGCTAATATAGAAACCGCCATTAATATTACCATAGACGCTAAAACACAATATCCAGCAGCTTGTAACGCGATCGAAACTCTCTTAGTGCATCAAGACATTGCACCAAAAATATTACCTAAAATCGCTGAAGTTTTAACAGAAAAGGGAGTAGAATTGCGCGGGGATAAAGCTACCAGTGAGATTATTACTGTTAAACCAACTAGAGAAGAAGACTGGAGTACTGAATATAGCGACCTGATTCTAGCAATTAAAGTTACAGATTCTTTAGAAACTGCGATCGCCCATATCAACACCTATGGCTCAAAACATACTGAAGCTATTGTTACAGAAGATAGTCAGGTTGCAGAGCAATTTCTCAATCAAATAGATGCAGCAGGAGTATATCACAACTGTTCCACTCGCTTTGCTGATGGTTTTCGTTATGGCTTTGGGGCAGAAGTAGGTATTAGTACTCAACAAATGCCCCCCCGAGGTCCTGTAGGTTTAGAAGGGTTAGTAACCTACAAATACCAAGTTACAGGTCAAGGACATATTGCAGCTACCTACACAGGAAGTAACCCCAAACCTTTCACCCATAGAGATTTATAGCATTGCTGAGAGCTAGTTATTAAGTTGATGAGAATATTATCTGACCTATTAGCTAGCTCTCTTCATCACTCATCAATGAGAGAGATAGATACAATATAAATCTGCATTCTTGGTAATACCACCTTACCTATAATAATTTCGCTATTTCTAATTTTGATATGAGATTAGTAATTAGTACCTAGTAATTAGAAATTTACGCAACAAGATGGACTCGATACAAGTTACAGGAATTCGCTGTTACGGATACACAGGATACTTACCAGAAGAACAAGTTTTAGGACAATGGTTTGAAGTGGATCTAACTTTGTGGTTAGACCTAACTCCTGCTGCTAAAAGTGATGATATTGCAGATACTTTTGATTACAGGGAAGCAATATCTGTGGTCAAAAATACCATCAAAAACTCGAAATTTGCTCTAGTAGAAAAACTTATTGATGCGATCGCTGATAAAATTCTTAGCCTTAACAAAGTCCAACAAGTTCAAGTCAAACTATCGAAACCTGCTGCACCTATTCCCGATTTTGGCGGTAAGATTACTTTAGATATCACCAGAAGCAAATAAAGTATCCCACCATACAGAATCGCGAGGGAATGACAATTAGTAGAATTACTTAATATTTCGTAATCTAAGTCACAATTTTAGGCAATTACTACCAAGAAGATCGACCATAGTATCTGTCAAATTAGTATTGGGGAGTCGAGTTCGACTTTATCAAAAAATTGTGTTTAAAATTTGTGGTTAAAAATAATGAATCTTAGATTATTAACTCATCCGGTTTGGCAATACATCAATCAACCGATTTTAGATCATCAATCAGTGTGGGATTTTAAAAAGTTTTGGTACTTGTATCGGATTCAATTACTCAGAAGATGTTGGCTACAAGAATGTTCTCAAAAAAGCCATCCTTATTACTAAACCTCTTGTACAAGCCCAATGAATCTTGGTCTTAGTATAATAGATTGTAATTTTTAAGGTTACAAACAGCTACACTAAAACCTGAGAAACTAATTGTTATTGATGAGGTTGTTTGCAAGTTAGAATAATGCGAGTTAAAGGTTTATCTTCATCAGATAAATCTAACAACTCCAAATTACCTCCCATAGTTTCTAGTAAGGTTTGAGAAAGTAATAATTTCATATTAGGAGAAAGAGCAACTTGTTGGGTAATGGCTGCAATTTCTTCTAAACTATTGTTGTCTATAGATTGATTATTAGAGTGAGACTCTTCCCAAAGTTTCGCATCACAACTAAAATCCATTTCAAGGGAAATATTTTGGGATTCAGTAACAGGCAAAGCTGCAATTTTAATAGTTCCTTCTTCTATCAAAGTAATTCCACTATCAATCAAATTAACTATTAGTTGAACTAGGCGACGGCGGTCTGCATATACTTTAAAAGAAGAATCTGGAGTAACTATATTTAATTTCAAATTGCGGTTGGCAGCGTGAAGATGAGTAAGACTATAAACTTCATCTAAAATTTCTCTTAATTGCAGTGATTCATAATTAAGCTTGTTACTGCCATACTCAACTTTAGAAACCGCTATAATTTCATCAATTATTTTCATCAAATTCAAAGCTAAATTGTAAGCCTGATTAATAAATTCTTTTTGTTCTTCAGGACTTTCACACAAATCAGATATAATTAGCTGGTGTAATCCGATTAAGCTACTTAAAGGCGACCTAATTTCATGAGAAGTTCTAGCTAAAAATTCGGCTTTAAACTGACTCATTTGCACAGCCATTTGATAGGCTAGCTTCGTCTGTTCTAGTTCTTCTTGTAAATTCTCAATTTCTGTCATCTTTCACAGCTATAAGTAGAAGGAAACGAATAGAATTAATTGGTTGAGGTAGTTAGTCGTTAGTAGTCAGTAGTTAGTAGTTAGTATTAACGGTTTGGTTCATATTGATACTGTATACAAACAATTATTGGGGCAAAAATTAGAATTTAACAGTACCTTGACGTAGAATTTGCCAATTTTGTCCTGTCCACTGAACCACAGTAGAAGGAAGACCGCTACCAATTATTGTATCTTGTTGATTAATTACTAATACTTGAGGGAAAGTTCGATCGATTTCTGTCATACTTCTCAGGGGAGATTGACCTGATAAATTAGCACTAGTAGTGGCTAAAACTCCTGTACCTCTCAGTATTTCTAGAGCAATCTCACTATCAGGAACTCTAATTCCAATCGTCTTGGAATCTGTAGGATTTATTGCTTTAGGGACAGCATCAGAAGCAGGTAAAACTAAAGTTAATGCACCAGGAAAGTATTTATCGGCTGTTTGTTGCCAAATATCTAATTCTTGGGGTGTTCCTAAGATATAAGGGAGAAGATCTGCTAAAGATGCAGCCATTAAGATTAAAGGCTTAGTAGGGGGTCTTTGTTTGAGTTCAAAGATTAAACTTGCCAATTCTGGTTTAACTGCTAAAGCTGGAACTGTGTCAGTGGGAAAACTTACGAGCTTTCCTGCGCTCGCTCCAGCTATTAAGTCAGTTTGAGAAACTAAAGTCATTTTAAGGGATGAGGGATGAGGGGTGGTGGGATAGGAGGGATGAGGTAATAAGTAATAAGTAATAAGTAATAAAACTTCCTACTTTCTTGTTGCCTATTCCCCAATCTCCAATCCCTATCTCAACTATCTAATTAATTTTCCATAAATACTTAATTAATTCCCAGGGAAACCAACATACCAGAAGTAAGTCACCATAGGAACTACAGTAGCCACAACTAGCAACACAATCACCCAAAAGAAAGCACTACCAGCATCCGTATCTTCTGCTTTAGTAAAAGTTCCTTCTACTTGAATTTCCTCTTCAATCCCAGAAGGTCCTGGATCGGGTTCTCCAGATAATACAGCTACTAGGCGATCACCAGCATCGAGAAAGGCTTGATTATACTTATTACCTTTTCTGAGGTTATAACCCACAGTATCTTTGACAATACTTTCAGCAAGCTTGGGAGTAACTACCTCTGCTGCTGTTTCCCCTGAGCGTAGAGCCACATTATTAGTTAAAGTGTCCATAACCAAAAGAGTTTGATTGGCTTGAGCTTCAGGAGAAGGATACCAGGTTTCAAAGATTTCATCCGCCAAACTATCAATAGTTTCACCATAGTCTAAGCGACGAATTGCCACCATTCTAATTTCTTGACCAGTTTCCTGAGCCATTTTTTTGAAGATACCAGTTAATTTATTCTCATTAGCTAAACTAATTTCCTCAGCTTGGTCAATTACCCAAACATCTTTAGTATTAGGACTGTCTATGTCATAAACCCCAGTCGCCATAGCAGGAGCAACCATTAGTAGTGATAAAAACACTGGCAAGATCAAAGACTTTAGCCAATTACTCACTTTCGCAATTCCTGTTGTTTTTGATTTCATCTCGATCGATCTCAGACTAAATTTTCAAGATAATAGAAGTAGCTTTAAACATTTTATAAAAATTAAATTAGGTTACTCTACTAGCCAATAAGAATTCATTGCCTGGTTTTAACCAGCGTTGATAATTCTTCATTTAAGCAACATTGCCTACCTTGAGCAGTATTTGTTTTGGGCTACTTGTTGAAAGTTATATAAGTAAAGATGTTAATGATAAACTTTTTGGTGTCAAGGTAGTCAAATTATATTTTGTTTTGAGATGACTTTTGCATCTTTTTACTGAATACTACATTAATCTGATTAAGTACGAGATAATGAACATTCGCATTGGTAATGGTTACGATATTCATCGCCTCGTGTCTGGAAGACAACTAATCTTGGGAGGTGTAGAAATTACTCATGAATTGGGCTTATTAGGTCATAGTGATGCAGACGTACTAACTCATGCCATTATGGACGCTATGCTAGGCGCGCTTAGTTTAGGAGACATAGGACATTACTTTCCTCCTAGCGATCCTAAATGGTCGGGGGCAAATAGTCTCATTCTATTAGAGCAAGTTGACCTACTAATTCGGGGTCAAAACTGGCAGATTGTCAATATTGATTCCACAATCGTAGCAGAACGCCCCAAGCTCAAGCCTTATATTAAAACTATGAGAGATAAACTTGCTCAAACCTTAAAAATTGGGAATGAGCGAGTCAGTATCAAAGCTACTACTAATGAAAAATTAGGGGCTATTGGACAAGAAGAGGGTATTTGTGCTTATGTCGTGGTCTTGCTAGAGAAAACTATGACCTAAAAAAAGTAGGGTAATAACTAGTGACGTACCCGACGCTGACCGCTTGCGGTACAGACGCGGGCTTCTTAGTCCCTTCGCTCTTGAAGAGAGAAGAACTTCGGAAAGTGGTACTCGGTTATCTTTCCCACTACCGCGTTTTATACAGAGGAACA
>JASJCP010000208.1 GCA_030065935.1 Xenococcaceae cyanobacterium MO_167.B27 | reverse complement strand
GAAATTCTTTGGAGATTTATGAAATATGAATGGATTGAAACATCCGCATACTCTAGCTGGAAAAATTTAGTTGAGTATGTAGAAAAGGTTTTAAAAAATTTTGGCACAAAATATACAATTAATTTTGCCTAAGTACTTACATAGCTGATTAATAGTTTTAAACTATTAACAAAAAGCATCAATGGAATTGAGACACCTCAAATATTTTGTAGCAGTAGCAGAAGAATTACATTTTGGGCGGGCTGCTGCTAAAGTTCAGATTACGCAACCTGTAATTAGCGACCAGATTCGCCGTTTAGAGCAAGAATTGGGGGTAAAGTTGTTTTTTCGTACCAAACGCACCGTACAGCTTACCGAACCTGGAAAAATCTTTTTTGAAGAAGTCAAAGAAATTTTACAGCGAGTTGAAAAAGCCGTTTCAGCAGTACAAAAAGCCGATCGCGGGGAACTGGGAAGTCTTATTATTGGTTATACAGGACCCGCACTTTATACTTTATTACCCAAGATTATTCGCACTTTTCGCGAATATTATCCGCAAGTTGAGTTAATTCTTAAGGAAATTTGTACCCACGAACAAGTAGAAGCTTTGCAATCAGGAGATATTGAAGTTGGTTTCTTGCATCCACCCATAGAAGGTGAGTTTGAATTTATCTCGATTATGACCGAAAAGATGGTTTTAGCATTGCCAGAAGATCATCCTTTAGCAAATTTGACTCAAGTACCCATCAGTAAATTATCAGACCAACCCTTCATTTTATTTCCTCGAAAGGTAGGACCTCATCTTTACAACCGCATTTTATCCCTCTGCCAACAAGCAGGTTTTAGTCCCAAAGTAGTGCAGGAAGTAACCCCACAACCAACGATAATTGGTTTAGTTGCAGCAGGAATAGGAGTTAGTTTTGTATCCGATAGTCTTAAGAATCTAAATCGTCCTGGTGTAGTTTATCGCAAACTAGATGTCCCAACACCCGAACTAGAATTAGTCGCAGCCTGGAAAAGCGAGAAAATTTCACCAGTCTTACAAAAATTTCTGCAAGTTGTGCAACATTTAACCTAATCAAAGCTCAAAGCGAGCTTATCAAATGTATAGCATCACTAGAAAAAGTGATGGCAGTTGCTCTCATTGCACGAATCATAATGTTTCGTGCGCCATTGGCATCTCTTCCCGCTTTATACCTACAGTGAGGACAGTTGAAAACCTGAGAACTACCAAGTTTTTCGTGAATAGTTCCACATTCAGGGCAAGTTTTGGAAGTATAAGACTCGTTACATTTAACAACAATACAGTTATTTCTAGCTGCCATCTGGGTTAAATGTTGAGCAAATCTAAAATGACTCCAAGTAAGCATATTTCTAGCAGTTTTAGAGTTAATTTTTCTTTGCTGCTTGAGAACCATTTGACTAGATTCAAAAGTGGGCAGAAAAATAACTTTGTAATTATTAACCAGGAAAGAAGAGACTTTGTTATGCAAATCTTTGATTAGATTTTTAATCTTTTCTCTAATCCTACCCGCAGCAGTACGCTGTTTGTATCTTTGTCTTTTGGATTTTGACCCTTGAATTCTGCTCATGAGTTGGTCAAGATGCGTACATAATCTATTGATTCGTCCGATGTCTTTCTTCCCAACCTCTAAAACAGTTTCGCCATCATAGCCCGTAACAAATGCGCGAGAACCAGGGTCTAAAGCAATAACTTTACTCTCGTTCGTTGGTTCTGTGGGGATGTGTTCGGGAAAGCAACCATACCATTTACCTTTTTGATAAACCAACTGAGTACCATAAATAGACTCGGTTGGAATTGATTGCTGGGCAACAAAAGGTAACTTTTTGGTAGTTTTGGCATACCAAGTACCTTTTTTATAGTTACCTACCTTGAACTTGATTACCTGGGAATAAGCACGACAAGATTTAAAATTGCCATCACCACCATTTTTCTTGGCTTGCCAATAAGCATCTGTTCCATCTGCTACTGCCTCTTGTAATTGATGCCCTGGTAGTTGTTTAATCCATTCTGGACGCTCACTGTTTCTAGCTTGACTTTGTAACCTATAGGCACTATCACTACATCCACTTTTTAGCTTAGCCATTGTCCAGTTATATATCCAGCGATAAGCAGCTAACCATTGCTTCCAGATGCGATGTAGCTCTTTACAAGGATATACCCTGATCTTCCTGACACTGTTTGGTGTCAACTTTTTCGTTTGGTTTCGACTTCTTTTCTTGTATGCTTTTTTTGACTTCGCTTTTGTATTTTCTAAGTCCGTAAAGCCTAGAAGAGAAACAGTGGAGGATGGACAGAATATCTTCAACGAGTTCTTGCTCTGGAGACAACTTAGGTTCATTGAGAACCACGAGTTCGCATTCACCTTGTTTACAGAGCCACTCAATAAGTGGAAATCCAAATCTAACGAGTCGGTCTTCGTTGCCGACGACAAGTTTGCCGATATTTCCCTTGTATATTCGTTCCAGTATAGAGAGCAGTTTTCGCCGTTTAAAATTGAGTCCTGACCCAATCTCTTGTACCAATTCCCCTTCTGGGTGCTTTGAGCATAAAAATTTAATTTGTCGCTCAAGGTCATCTTTTTGTGAATGAGTACTGACTCTTGCATAGAGGACAACGGGCTTCTGATTCGCTGCTTCGTATTCTTCGATGCAAAATCTTCTTTGCCCTCCTGGCGTTCTAATTGATTTGATTTTGCCTTCAGAGTCCCACCTTCTGAGAGTACTGATTGAGACTCCAAGGTATTCGGAGGCTTTTCTTGGGGTAACATATTTCATGAGATACCTACTTGTATCTTGTTATTTTAGCAGATATAAGTAGGTTTAATGAGATTTAGTAAGGAAATTTGTTATTTATTGCCCCTCCGAGAAATTGCTAACTAGTTAGCGCGCGATTAGGGATGATTGGTGGTTGATTATTACTTATTACTTCCTCTTTCATGCGATCGCATGAAAGATAACTGAGACAAGACAAAAGGTAAAGATGGGTTGATCGGAATACTGTTTCAAGCTATTCGGATGGTATTCTACGAATTATTGAATCAGTTGAATCGTTAACAAATTTCTTACAGAAAAAATAGAGACCATATAAGATGAATCAGTCTCACTACGACCAAAATAAACAAAAGTTACGGCAGTTAATGGCACAAGCAGAGATTCCCGATTTCAAAACGTTAATAAAGATGTCAGGTGTTTCTTTTTGGCAACTAGAAAGGTTGCAATATGGTTTGATGTATAGGATGTCTGTGGCAAATTTGCTGAAATTATCCAGTGTTCTTAAAGTATCCCTCGATCAATTAGTAAGCACCTTTGTTGATTCTGCTAAGTATCCTGAAAACTGGCAACCACAAGTCAAACAAGACACATCAGATTTTTGGCAACAGGAATATAAAATATTACAACAGCAGATGGAACACCAAAAAGACACTGTCCAAAAAGATTTGCAAAAAGCTAGTTTACAAACCATCGAATCTTGGTTGATTCAATGGCCAACTGCTGTGGCTGCCATTGTCAAAAACCCTGAATTACCAGCAGCAAGATTATTACCCCTAATTAAACCTGTAGAAAGACTAGTTCACAAGTGGGGTATAAAACCAATTGCTTCTGTTGGAGAAGAGTTACCCTATGACCCTCAATGGCATGAATTAATGAAAGGTAGTGCTGAACCAGGAGAAATGGTTAAAGTGCGCTATGTAGGATATAAGCAACAAGAAAAAATATTGTATAAAGTAAAAGTTAGCCCTGTATCAGAAGGATAATTCTGGGGAATCTTCCCCTATTTTAATTAGCTGGTGCTTCGATAATTATATTGTGAGGATAGGGAATGGGTAATAGGTCATGGGCTACCAAACGAGACATCATTACACAATTGCTCTTGACGCGGTTCAGTACCTAGATATATTAACTAGGGGCGATGCACCTGCCTTACCCCTACTACTCAGAGAAACAGTTTCTAAGGTGCTTGGAGTCGAATAAATTTATCTTCTGGTAAATAACTGCGATACTCTCCATGATCGCCAAACACTGCTAATATTTCTAGGGTACTATCAGGATCAATGTGTAAATCTGCCCAGGGAACAGCAATTTCTAAGCATTGGTCATAAGCAGCTTGGGCGCGACAAGCCCGAATATGCCAACGACAGTTTTCTTCTGCTTCTTCTAACCATACGGATTCTGTTAAAAGATTAATACAGAGATGATGATGGAAATCATAGTTTAAGGGTACTTCATCGGGGATTCCTCCCAAGGGAGCAGGGCTATTGTGCATGGTTAAGCCTGGGTAATACCACAGCAAGTGTAATTCTTCTGGTATATCCTGACCTATTTTGATTCCTGTTTTGAAGTCCAGACGGAAATAAAAATTGAGGTGGTCTAGTCCATAGAATAGTCTTTGGACTGTGCTGCTGCGGTGCATTGTACCTCTTGCTCCACCAATTTCCATTCTTCCTGCTCTTTCCCAGTCTTGTTCGTCCCCAATTCCATTGATAATCGGATGAATAAAGCCTTGAGGTAAGCGTTCGCCTTTTATTTCGTGTTGTTCAACAGATTTCTCTAAATTAGGGGGTATAGGTTCATTTAGAGCCTGGTAAATACCCCGTAGATGCTCCCGAAATAAACTATCAAACATTTCATCATGACTTGAGGAATGTCCTTCCCCAAACCACCAAAACCAGTCTGAACCCTCCGCAGCATATAAAGCTTCCCACACTTGGGGATTGTTTTCTTCTGTCGCTTCAGGATGTTTGGCTAAGACTTTTCTGGCTTCTGTTAGCAGCTCCCAAGCCCGATTTTTTACGGGATCGCCGATCCAAGTGGTAAAGTTGCCATCTACCCAAGAACCACTATGAAGTTTATCTGCTGGTATGGTTTCTGTGGGGGGAAATTTACTGATAAATTCTTCTACTGTGACTAACTTGATATCTGGATCTTTACTCAATTTGCTATACAAAGCTTCCAGGAAAGGTAAGCCATCTTGTTGATAATATTCCCAACAGTTTTCCCCATCTAAAGCAATAGTTACTAACCAGGGTTGATGTAAGGAGATTTTTTTCTCTTCTTGATGATGGGCTAAACAACGGGCAATCGCCTCTAAATGTCCGATTAAGTCCGAAGCTGCTTGACGGGGGTTCATATTCCCGTAGGTAAAGCCAATCAAGTCCGATAAACGGTGATCTCGAAAGACAATTGCTAAATCTCCGTGGGGAGTCTCCAAACGATAAGGACGGTACATCAGTTCTGGTTCACACACATTTCCTGCTTCATCCCGATGGAAGAAGTGCTTGAGACTCCAACCCAATACTGCTTCATCGGAACAAATCCACTTAAAGCCTTGCTGAGTAATATAAGGTAGGATAGCAGGACTTACAGACTGTTCCGAGGGCCAAAGTCCCCTAGGATCGCAATCAAACCTGTCTCGATACATTTCCCAAGCCTTAGTTAAATGACGGGGAATATCCTCCTCCCACTGAAAACGCTCTTGGGGTAAAACCATATTGTGGACAGCAACCCGTCCTGAATTAGTATCTCCCAGCAGAGGTAAAATAGGATGAGTATAGGGAGTTGTAGTCACTTCCAACTGTCCTGCATCCTGCATCTTTTTATGTTGGGGAATGATGCGGTTAATGATTTCCCGTTGCTTAGAATAGATGCGTTGGCGATCGCTTAAAGTAAAGTTTTTACCCTGCTCTAACCACTGTGCAATATCAGGATCATCCCAAAACAGAGGATCGATCCAAGCTAAATTGTGCCAAGCTAATAGATCGCTGTAATCTTGTGCTTTCCAATTCTCCGCACACCAAGTATGTCCCTTTTCCTGTCTTTGGTGATATAGTTCGTTGTAGCGGGGATGGGGTTCTACTAAAGTGTGATAATGACCATCAAAAAAATGCTTAATAATATCTTGTTTTTGGCGATCGCTTAAAGTTGATTCAGGAGTCAACGCCAAAGCTAAGTAAGGGTCTATGGCTTTCCCTGCTGCATAATCTTCTAATTGCAACATCAAGGAAGGAACAAGATTAACAGTTTGATGCAACTTGGGATACTTTTCTAAAATTAAAACTAAATCTAAATAATCTTTTGTCCCATGAAGTCTCACCCAAGGTAGGCGATAGTGACTCATAGCATCATCATTAGTTGGACGAGATTTATACAAAGGTTGATGTTGATGCCAAATAAATGCAACGTACAGAGGATGAGACATAGATGATAGTTAAAGACTGGACAGTAGAGACTTAATAACCAATTATATTAAAGGTGGTGTTTCCTAATTCACTACCAATAACAATTAACAATTCGCAACCTTTACTTAATAAAGCGCAATTAAAAAACCAATGCTCTAGTCTTGACAATTAAGAGTAGAGCCACAAATAATTTCAGCAAACAGAAGTAGTACGGGAGGCAGTTAGCCAGGACGTAGAAGGGCTGGTTGAATGCCGACACGGAGGATTTATCCTTCTGTATCCTATTTTCCTTTTTGGTTCTCAATATATTGCTTATACAAAAAATCAATATGTACGGTTGCCAACAACAATTAATCCATGTGGATGACGATACTTTAGCAGTACTAGAGTTTATTTGTTCTCAAGCTAATAAATTAACTAATTGTGCTATTTATTATTGTCGCCAAATGTTTTTTAAAGCTCATAAATATGTATCGAATTATGAGCTTGATGAAATTATGAAAAGTAATTTACACTTTAAGGCTTTGCGTTCGGCTGTGGCACAGCAATCCTGTCACAAAGTAGGCGAATCATTTAAGTCTTATCGCAAATTAGCCAAGCTCTATCGTGAAGGAAAATTAAAGGACAAGCCTTCACTCCCAAAGTACCGTAAGCGTAATGGGTTAAATGTTGTAACTTATCCTGCTAGATGGTTAAAGTTGGTAGATGGGCAGATAAAATTTACTTTAGGAAAACAAGTAAAAGTCTGGTTTGGTCTAGATAGTTTTACTTTGCCAATGCCATCTAATCTTGATTTTAGAGATATCAAAGAAATAAGGATTTTACCTCGGAATCAATGTTTTTATGCAGAATTTGTATATCGGCATAAAAAAGTTAAGACTAATTTGACCGCTACCAATGTGTTAGGGCTTGATCCTGGTTTAAATAATATCTTGACAGGAGTGTCAACCATTGGGAAATCTTTTATTATTGATGGCAAAAAAATTAAATCAATGAATCAATGGTATAACAAAAAAGTAGCTTCTCTTAAAAAGGGCAAGTCACAAAGTTATTGGGATGATGAACTTGCTGCTTTATCCGAAAAAAGAAATAGACAGTTTAGAGATGTCCGCAACAAAATAGCCAGATTCGTAATTAATTGGTGCTTAAAACATGATATAGGTGTAATTGTTCATGGCTGGAACCAAGGAATGAAAAATGGTTCTAAGATGACTAAAAAAGTAAATCAGGAATTTGTAACTATTCCTAATGCAGCCATAAAAGATAGAATAGAACAATTAGCTATAAGATATGGAATTAAATTTATAACTACCGAAGAAAGCTACACCAGCCAATCAAATTTTTTGGCTAATGATGAGCTTCCTACCCATGGTGAGACACCCAAGAGGGAGCATAGATTCACAGGAAAAAGAGGACAAAAGATCAAAGGTAAATCGAATAATCTTGGTCGTGGTGGCTACCTAACAGATGATGGAATTTGGTTAAATTCTGATTGTTTGGGGGCTATAAATATCATTCGCAAAAAAGTACCAACACAGCTAAAAGATGTATCTTTAGCCAGGGTTGATAGGGGTGTTTTGAGTCGCCCACATCGATATGATGTATTCAAGAACTTGAGTAAGTCATATCGTATAAGATGTTACGAAGCGTGTCTTCAGACCGCTTCGTAACAACCATTAAGAATCTATGGTCTTTTAAGCCATAGAGAACTCAAAGTCTTCAGTAACCAATAACTACTCTTGAGAGGCTAAAGTTCCCGCTTCATTTTTTGGTGTTGCTGATTAAGTAATGATATTCGATGTTAGCGTAGGGTATGGGCAATGCCAAACCCCTAGCAATTCATTAACTATTCAGCAACCCCCATTTTTTCAACAGAGAGTCTCCAATGGATCAAAGTAAGACCCACTATGAGGTTGAACTGATTACTGATTACAGATCGCTGATTTAGGGGTTTCGTCTTCAGTAGCCAGGAAACTTAAGCGTCTCCTTCAACGTAATTAAAGAATAAAACCATAGATACCGCCAGACAAACCAAACAAATAAAAGGAAGCATTGCTACTGGAAGCCAAGAAGCTGTGTATTCGCCTATCATAATGTTAATTTCCTAAAAAGCTGACAATTTGGATATTACTGCGATCTTTACTTTATTTGCTAAGTTATAAAGATTCTTAACAAAAAGCGAACTAAAACCAGGTTAAAGTAATGCTATTTAAAGGATTTGTAAAATATCTAAGGAGAAATCAATTCCTATGGACGCGATCCAACCTGGTGGAGACCCTCAAGTAGGGAATCTAGCTACTCCTCTCAATTCTTCCGATTTCAGCAAAGTTTTTATCCGCAATTTGCCAGCATATCGATCTGGACTATCAGGATTCCGTCGCGGATTAGAAGTTGGTATGGCGCATGGTTACTTTGTCTATGGTCCTTTTCTACTTCTTGGTCCTTTACGGAATACAGAAGTAGCTGACATAGCTGGCTTACTATCTGCCGTCGGTTTAGTATCTATTCTGACTGTGGCTCTATCCCTATATGCTAGTTCGATGGGTGGCTCACCTATCTCTACTGTCACTACTCCCGATATTCCCCAAGAATTAACTACTAAAGAAGGCTGGAGCGAATTTGCTGGCGGTTTCTTTGTCGGTGGTTGTGGTGGAGCGTTTTTCGCCTACTTCATCTGTTCTAGCCCTCAGTTAAATCCTCTCAAAGATTTACTTCTGGGAGTTTTGTTTTAGCACAATCATAGTTGCAATAATCTTTCACTCTATTCCTTAATCTAATTAAGGTTAAGCCCAGAGATATCTCTGGGCTTTGTCATGGGAATTTGATTTAATAGGATAGTTGAGATAGGCAAGAGGCAAGCTAGCAATAGTGAATGGGCTCGTTGTACAAATAATTTTGCGCTTGGTACTTAATTTCAAAGTGAGAAAATTTGGTTCTACCGAACTTAAAGTGTAAAACTAATAAAGATTTTTTTTGATAAATAAGGTGCTCGCAAAATAGAGACTATACCAGGCTTGACTTTTGCCGATAAACCTGGTTGATTATTATAAAAAAGGCTGAGAATACCCTTCCCATTTTATGGGAGGGGATGAAAAGCCTACAAAATTAAATGGCTCGATGCCGTTAAATTTTGTCTTTACACCACTTAGCAAAATGGTGTACAATTAGCCCATG
>JASJCP010000043.1 GCA_030065935.1 Xenococcaceae cyanobacterium MO_167.B27 | reverse complement strand
CAGCGAAGCTGTTCTCTTCGAGATCGCGCCCTAAGACTGTAATTTTGTGTATTACATTGAGCCGTGCATAATGGGAGTTTTAGTCAATCAGCGATCACGCAGTGCCTCGCTTCGCGAGATCGCATACCTAGCCCAATACCATACTACAAAACATATTACAACTTGACGTGCGGAAAGTGAACTAAAACCCTACGACATCATTTTGATGGAGTAACTTGTTTAGTCTTCCATCCCAATGGCAAAAGCCTGTTTAGCGGAAGTAACGATAAAGCGATCGCCGAATGGACAATTGAAGGAGAAATATTATCTGTTTTTCCCGAACAACATCCCAGAGGAGTTACATCTATTGCTATTAGTCCCAATGGAGAAACCTTAATTAGTGCAGGAAGAGATCAGACGATTAAAGTTTGGAGACGATAAAACTTGAAGATTCTTGGGTTTTAATGGGGAAAGTAAGTGTTGTTGTAGCAACACATATCGTTACATAAAGAGATTAAGATGACATCTCCCGAACAAATAGAACAAATATTCAATAGAATTGAACAGAAACAGCAAACTCTTGAAGATATCGAAGTTTTACGTCATAGTCTTTTAGCAGGCGATCGCCAGATAGCAAAACAGCTTGGTAAATATAACGTCAACATCGAACAGGGACAAGATATTCACATAGGCGATCGCCAATACTACACTTGGAATGAAAAAGCACTGAAAGCTTTGATTAACCTGATTCAGTTTGGTGACGTTGATGAAGGTAATGTATTAGTCACTCAACTTAATAATGCTCGACTCTATGGAGAAGAAGGCGATCGCCAGACAGGTAGCTTTTATATCTATAGTGTTTGGCTGAAAGATGTCAGTTTGGAAAAATCTCACGACGCAACTGAAAATAATCGCCATATCGAACAATACACTATTCAAGGAAAATGGAATTCAGAAATTTATAAAGAAATAAATGCCTTTGGTTTGCGAGTCGATCGTTCGTTCGTCCTTGGGGAAGTGAGAAAAAGCCCTATGGAGATTTTTTTGCTATCTTCGTCATCATCAATAGTGAAGTAAGTTCCTACCCAAGGTTCAGAAATAGTAAAGTCACGCAGTGCTAACTCCTTTTTCAGCACTTCCATATCTTGGGGATATTTACCAGACATTTGTGAACCTTTGAAGCCAGACAGTGCCATTTCACTAAGAATCTGCTGGTAGGGAATAGGAGGAACTAAATCAATACTAGGATCATCACTATTGCTCCAACCTGTAGGCGTAATGCCTAAACGAACTTTTTGAGGATTGAACATAGTGGCTGTCTTTGAGAAAGAAACCAAAGACACCAATTCTGCATTGCTTTTTGTTACTGAAGCATTGGCAGGCATTGTAGTTATAATTCCCATGAGGATAACTATAACGATAGAAACCAACAAACGGCTAATTTGTCTCAACATGGAAGCCTCCCAAAATGACTAAAGTGCGTTAAAAATTTGAATATTTATGCCAAAAAATAAGGATTTGCAGGATCTGCCCAAATTACAACTATTCAGGTGGAGAAACATTGCCTAAACTAAAATTAGTCAGGGAACTTACTTATCTACTTTTGAAATAATATGAGAAAATCAAAATATCTCCCTCAGAATAATTACTGGAAAAATAGTTTTGTTGCTCTAAATAAATGTTTACAATGGAGTACAGACTAGTTAAGTACAGTAGCAGCAATGAGTAAAGTTTTTTCCTAGTCAAATTTAACTTTTTAATTCCACAAGTGATGTTATAATTACTAACCTTGAGATTGATTTGTTAGAGCTTCAAGCCTTTGAGCTAACTGAGATAAGGTCATATCATTACACCGCTGTAATAACTTCTGCTATATATCTAAGTAATTCTACGAAAATACTTAAGTAATTCTACGGATTTTTTTATATTTGCTTGACGTTTCTATTATGGATAAAGTTATTATTTCATTGGTTTAACACTTATCCTGTAAACTTTTCCCCAAAATTTTTCGTATTTTTACAAATCGTCAAACTGACGTTAAAAAAATTGCACTTTAGAATTCAATGAAACAATTTTTTGATGTCTTTATCTCCTACGGGCGTGCTGACAGCAAAGCTTTTGCCATCAAACTTAATGAAAGGTTGATTGCACAAGGCTTAAATGTTTGGTTTGACCAAGAAGATATCCCCTTAGGGGTAGACTATCAAGAACAGATTAATAGTGGGATAGAGAAGACCCATAACTTCGTTTTCATAATAGCCCCTCATTCGGTTAATTCTAAATATTGTCTCAAAGAAATTAATCTGGCAATTCAATACAATAAACGCATTATTCCTATACTTCACGTTGAGCAAATTAGTCAAGAAACTTGGCAGTCAAGAAATATAAATAAAACTATAGATGACTGGAGAGAATACCAAGCAAAGGGACTAGATTCTAGTTTTCCTAATATGCACCCAGCGATTAGCAAAATTAATTGGGTCTATTGTCGAGAAAATATTGATAATTTTGAAGCCTCTTTTAATGGTTTAATTAATGTCCTTTCTAGGGATCGAGATTATGTTGCCAAGCATAGTCAATTGTTAGTCCAGGCGTTGGATTGGTTTAGGAACCAGAAACAAACAAATTACTTGTTGATTGGCAGAGAGAGACAAGAAGCTGAAAATTGGTTAAAGTGTAGATTTGCTGATGAACAAAAGCCTTGCCTACCTACAGATTTGCACTGTGAATTTATTAGCGAAAGTATCAAGAATGCCAATAACTTGATGACACAAGTTTTCTTGTCAGCATCGGAAAAAGATTGTGTTCTCAAGGAAAAAATTGGTAAAACTCTGATGCGGGAAGGTTTGACTATCTGGACAAATCAGACAGATATTAAAACAGGAACTGCTTTCAAGAATGAAATAAATAAAGGAATTCAAGGAGCAGATAATTTTGTCTATTTTATATCCTTAGATACTCTGCGATCGCACTACTGCCAGGAAGAACTAACCCAAGCTTTTGCCTATAACAAAAGAATCATTCCTTTGCTGATTCAAGACATAGATCTTAATTTGATTCCTCCCAAACTTCAGGAATTACAATTCATTGACTTAACTAAATCTGAAGACGATCGCAAGTATCGCCGTAGTATCGATAAATTATTGAAAGCATTAAAAAGTGATGCCTATTATTATCAGAATCATAAACTGCTATTAGTCAAGGCACTTAAATGGCAAAGACAAAACCGCAATCCTAGTATTTTATTAAGAAGCTATAATCTCCAGCATTTTGAAGCGTGGCTGACAATAGCCCAGAAGAGACGAGACTATCCTCCTTTACCTCTACAGCAAGAATTTATTGCAGAGAGTCTCAAACAACCTGAAGCATCTTCCTTGGAAGTTTTTATTTCTTATTCTCGCGCGGATTCTGATTTTGCTCGCAAACTCAATGATGCCTTAATGGAAGTGGGCAAACTAACTTGGTTTGATCAAGAAAGTATTGCTTCGGGAACAGATTTTCAGCAGGAAATTTATCGTGGTATTGAAAATTGCGATAACTTTCTCTTTATTATTTCCTCTGCATCAGTCAATTCCCCCTACTGTGCTGATGAGGTGGAATATGCCCATAAGTTAAATAAGCGATTTGTGACCATAGTTTATCAACAAGTTTCTCCTAAAGACTTGCATCCAGTCTTGGCTAAGATACAGTGGATTGACTTTAATCAGCATGGTGGGGATTTCTCTGCTAATTTCCCTGAACTCGTGAGAACTATTGATACTGATCGAGAGCATGTGCATAGTCATACCAAATGGTCACAGCGAGCCAGAGAATGGTCACAAAAAGACAAAAATCCTGACTTGCTTTTGCGTGGTAGTGAATTTGTACTAGCAAATAACTGGCTAGAGGAAACCCTACAAGAAAATAAACAACCGACTGCAACCGATTTACAGAAAGAATTTATTGCCACTAGTCAAAAAGCGATTGAAGCAGATCGACAAGCAGAAAAAAGGAGACAGGAAGAGATATTGCACTTGCAGGAAGAGCGTACTAAAGAAGCAGAAGCAAGATTAGCAGAAGAGAAGAAATATGCTAGACGACAAAAGATTTTTTCAGGAATAGCCACTGTAGGATTTATGATTACCACTGCTTTGGGATTAGCAGCCTTATATGAGTATAGAAAATCCAAAATAAACGAAATAAAGGCTATGAGCTTATCCAGTGAAGCTCTCTTTGCCTCAGAAAAAAAGTTGAAGGCTCTGATAGAAGCAATTAAAGCGAAGCGAAAACTACAAAAAGTAGTGTTAATAGCAGGCAAAGATGCTCAAATTAAAGTCAAACACGCATTACAAAAAGTCGTTTATACAATCAAACAGTATAATCGTTTGTCAGGGCATTATGGTGCTGTTTTAGGAGTTGCTTTTAGCCCAGACCATCAACTGATTGCCTCTGGAAGTGCAGACAATACAGTCATCCTCTGGAAGTGGGATGGCACTTTGTTAAACATCTTTAAAGGTCATGAGGGTTCAGTGAATGCAGTTGCTTTTAGTCCTGACAGTCAGTTCATTGCATCCGCAAGTGTAGACAATACCATCAAGCTTTGGACCAGAGATGGCACTTTGCTGAGAACCTTCGAGGGGCATAATGATTTTAACCGAGTAGCTTTCAGTGCTGACGGTTCTACCCTGGCATTGGCTAGTAAAGACCAAACCGTTCAACTCTGGAATTGGAATGGCAATCATGCCACCTTAATAACTACCCTCAAAGGCGACAATCAAAAGGTCGGTTCCTTTAACTCAGTTGCTTTTAGTCCTGATAATCAGCTAGTTGGTGCTGGCAGCGAAGATAAAACAATAAAAATCTGGAAGCGTAATGGCACTTTCCTAACTACTCTTAAAGGTCATACCGATCAAGTTTGGGGTATTGCTTTTAGTCCTAATAGCCAGCTAATTGCTTCGACTAGTGAAGATACAACGATCAAAATATGGAAGCGCGATGGTACTTTGGTGACTACACTCAAGGGTCATCGCGGACCAGTGCGGGATGTTGCTTTTAGCCCTGACGGTCAACGAATTGTATCAGCGAGTCAAGATCAAACCCTAAAACTTTGGCAAATAGATGGTACTTTGCTAATGACTCTTAGAGGACATAGAGATCAAGTAACTACAGTAGATTTTAGCCCCGATGGTCAATTCATCATCTCTGGCAGTGCGGACAATAGTGTCAGAATATGGCAGCCAGATAACAGCTTACTGCAAACTTTATTTGGGCATAGGAAGTTGATTAAGTCAGTTGATTTTAGCCCCAATGGTAATCTAATTGTCTCTGGTAGTGAAGATAGTACAGTTAAACTTTGGCAAAAGGACGGTAAACTATTGAATACTCTTAAAGGTCATAACGATCGCGTTTATGGGGTTACTTTTAGCCCAGATAGTCAGTTAATTGCTTCTGCTAGTGCCGACCAAACAGTTAAACTCTGGCAGATATATAACAACAACAAGGATGCCAAGTTACTTAATACTTTCAAAGGTCATAACGATCGCGTTTATGGAGTTGATTTTAGCCCCGACGGTCAGCTAATTGCCTCTGCTAGTGCCGACCAAACTATCAAACTCTGGCAGAAAGATGGTAAGTTGCTCAAAACTCTTGTAGGTCACAAAGAAGAGGTTAACGCAGTTTTGTTTAGCCCAGACGGTAAATTCATTATTTCTGGAAGTGGAGATAATACCGTCAAAATCTGGAATATTAACGGTACTTTACTAAACACTTTAGAAGGACATAAAAGTACAGTTTTTGCCCTAGATATCAGCCCTAATGGTAAATTCATTATTTCTGGAAGTGGAGATAATACCGTCAAAATCTGGAATATTAACGGTACTTTACTAAACACTTTAGAAGGACATACAGATTCAGTCTTAGGAGTTAAATTTCGACCCAATTTTTCGATGATTGCTTCTGCTAGTGTAGATAAGACAATCAAGCTCTGGCAATGGGATGGCAATAAAGCTATCTTGGAGACCACTCTTATGGGTCATAGTGATGCTGTACAAAGCATTGATTTTAGTCCAGATGGTAAGACTCTAAGTTCAGGCGGTAACGACAGAACAGTAATTCTATGGAATAAGCACAGTATTCTCAATCCTAATGATCTACTAGTACATGGTTGTAATTGGGTAGAGAATTATCTCAAGCACAATAGGGCTGTAGAAAATAGCGATCGCACTCTCTGTGACGGCATTAACCTAAATCAACATAAAACAGCAAGCAATTATGAGTAATTCCCTAACCAAAAGCGAAGCGATCACTTCTCAGAATGCCGATCAACCTCCGCTAGTTTTTCTCTTCTCAGGACACATGATTGACAGTCCAAACCGTCCTAAGCCTCGTTTTCCACCTGCTATGGAAACAGAGGCACAGCAAAAAATCAAGGAGGCACTAGATCGACTAAAAGCTGATGCTAGTAATCTAGCGATCGCTCCTGGAATAGCTTGTGGGGGAGATATCTTGTTTTTAGAAGCCTGTTTAAAGCGTCAGATGAAGGCTGAAGTTTATCTTCCTTTTGAGCCAGATAAATTTATTGAACAATCAGTTAGCTTTGCTGGGAATAATTGGGTAGAACGTTTCTATCAGATTAAAAATCATCCTCAGGTCAACATCCACCTACAACTAGAACAAATTGGAGCAGTTGCCGAAGGAGAAAACCCCTTTGAGCGGAACAATCTTTGGGCATTATCTTCCAGTTTAATTTACGGAATCGATCGAGTACGCTTGGTGGTTTTGTGGGATGGCAAAGGGGGTGATGGACCTGGCGGGACTGGTGATATGGTCAAGCAAGTAAGTCAAAGGGGAGGGATTGTTGAGCATATAGATACAACCAAGTTTGATTATTGGAAAATAAAACAACAGGAAAAAAGAAAAAAGCTTTAGATAGCTAGTAATCTATCAATTTTGATTTAGCCATTAGCTAAAAAAACTGAAAGCTGATAGCTAGAATCCTTTTTTGTACTAACTAAAATTATCTTGGAAACAAAACATGCTAGATAACGCCTTAGAAGTAAAAAACTTAGAGAATATTTCAGAGTCAAAACAAAGTAAAAATTATCGAGACCAGTTCAAAGAAGAGATTTGTTCTTTAATCGAACAGATTGGACTGTCAGATTTGCAACAACAGTTTATGAAGTCTCGTTGGTTGTCTCAAGTTTTATGGTTAGAAAGTCGATCACAGCAGAATCGTAACCGATATTATCTCTTGCGTCTAATTACAATTATCGGGGGAGTAATTGTTCCGGCTTTGGTAAGTCTGAACATCAACTCTGATAATGTCCAAGCAGCAATCGGTTGGATTGCCTTTGGACTAAGTCAAGCAGTTGCCATTAGTGCTGCGGTAGAAGAGTTTTTTCACTATGGCGAACGCTACCGTCATTATCGCAACACCGCCGAAGCCATGAAAATTGAGGGCTGGCAATTCTTTCAGTTAAGTGGTCCTTATCATAATGCCCAGAGTCACACCGAAGTCTATGCTGATTTTGCTCAAAGGGTAGAAAGCGTCATGCAGCGGGATGTGGAAGGGTATCTCAGCCAGGTTATACAGGATAAAGAAAAGCAAAAATCTTCTTAAATAGAGACAGGGCAAGGGAAAGCGTGTTCTCAATCTCTAGCAAGCGCTCCCTTGCCTTGTACAACATCATGAGGGGTCTTAGTCGTTAAAAACTTTATAACTCTAAGTTCAAGTTATACTACAAAGCTTTTCAGATTTTTGGCAACAGAACCCTCTAAAGTAAATGCATCTACTTGGATCGTATTATTACGAGCGGTTTCAGCCTGGGTTAATAGTTCAACTTCATCTAAGTTAATTACGTTTACCTCTAGAGCATTACGAATCAAGGTTCTTGGTTTTGCTTGGGGTAACTTACCTTCTTGAGTAGCAGTTTTGATTTTTTTGAGAATGGACTCAGCTTTAACTACTAATGAAAAGGCATTTTCTAATCTTCCCAAGGCTTCTTCAGTACTAGTAGGAATGTGCATATCTGTGGTCAGCTTATCGCGTTGAGTTCCTGGAATTTGCATAATTTGAGCGACTTTAGAACCTAATTGATCCGATGGCATTGTGCCAATGGGGTTCAATCTCCACCAAGCTGCAATAACTCTTGATAATGGTAGGGAAATATTACTCAAGATACCTGTAAATCCTTGTTGTATTTGAGTAAAAGCATATTGTATTGACCAATCTAATAATGGTAAATCTTCAGTATTTCTGCCTTCTGCTTCAAATCGACGTAAAGTAGCGGTAGCTAGATACATCCAAGAAAGGATATCAGCAAATCTACCTGTAAGTTTTTCCTGGCGTTTGAGACTTCCACCATAGGTAAGTAAAGCTACATCAGTTAGGAAAGCAAAACTAGCAGCAGACCAGGCTAATTTACGGTAATATTTGGCAGTAGCTCCCGATACGGGAGACAGAGCCAGATAACCATGAGTTAAACTAAGTAAAACTGTACGGCAAAAGTTACGTACTATCGAGCCGAGATGGTGCCAAAATACCAGATCGAATGCCTTAATGTCAGACTTATTTAACGCTTCGATTTCCCGATAGACATAGGGATGGGAACGAATTACCCCCTGTCCGAAGATAATCATAGTACGAGTGAGAATATTCGCCCCTTCTACAGTAATCGGAATAGGAGTAGCAGAGTAAATATTAGCTAGTAAATTCCTTGAACCTCGACAAATACCAGCACCACCCATAATATCCATGCCATCATTGATAATCTTACGGGAAAGCTCTGTAAAATTATATTTTGCGATCGCAGAAATTACCGCAGGTTGTTCACCTCGATCCACTGCACCTACTGTATAGAGTCTGGCAGCTTCCATCAGATAAGTTAATCCCCCAATGCGAGCGAGGGGTTCTTCAATACCTTCAAAACGACCGATATTTAGTCCAAACTGCCTTCTGACTCTACTATATGCACCTGTTACCCTAGTTACTAACTTAGCAATACCAGTACAAGTAGCGGGGAAACTAATACCTCTTCCTGCTGCCAGAGATTGCATCAGCATTTTCCAACCCTGTCCCGCTTGTTCCACACCGCCAATAATTTGATCCACGGAAATAACTACATCATGTCCTTCTGTGGGGGAGTTGTAGAAAGGTACACCCATTGGATCATGTCGGCGATTAATAATTACCCCAGGGGTACTAGTCGAAATTAAAGCGCAAGTAATACCCACATCTTGCCCTTTCCCTAAAAGATTATCAGGGTCACGAAGTCGGAAGGCTAACCCCATTAAGGTTGCAATGGTAGCTAGGGTAATATAGCGTTTTTTCCAGTTCAAACGCATATATAGTTGACCATCTTCTCCCCGAAATACCACCCCATTAGAGACAATACTAGCTGCATCCGATCCTGCATTAGGTTCAGTTAAAGCAAAGCAAGGAATTTCCTCCCCCTTAGCTAGTCTAGGTAAATAATAATCTTTTTGGGCTTCTGTTCCATAGCGTAATAGTAATTTTGCAGGACCTAAAGAATTAGTAACACCTACTGTAGCAGTATGAGTAAAAGAACGAGAAGCCAACTTCATCATTATGGAACTGTAAGCCAAGTTGGAAAATCCTAAACCACCGTATTCAGTAGGAATCATCATGCCAAAGAAACGCTCTTGTTTCAGATAATCCCAAACTTCAGGTGGTAAGTCTTTATGAGAATGAATCTCCCAGTCAGTCGCCATCTGACAAACTTTTTCTACTTGGTTGTCGAGGAAGGAACGGATTTTTGTGAGTTCGGAGTGACCTTCGGTAGTTGCTGACGCGGACGGAATTCGGAGTTTGGAGTTAGTTTTTTCTTCTGAGTTAACGTTTAGGTAAGCAAGTTTGGAGTTAGTTTTGAGTTTGGAATTATTCAGTAGGGGCGATTGGTCAATTGCCCTTTCACAATTATCAGCTATTAGTGGGTAAGGTTCACTGAGGAGGCGTTTAAAATTGGGCTTGCCTGAGAAAAATTCCCCATCTACCCAAACGTTTCCTGCTTCAATTGCTTCTCTTTCCGTATCAGATATTTTAGGTAACAGTTTTAGGGCTTTTAGGGTTTTAACAATAGGGGTTGTAATTAGTATTTGACGCAGTTGGGGAATATTAAATACTAACGCTACAACAGCAAAGATAATCCAGCCCCAAACAGGTACTTGAAAAACCCATAATACAGCAACTGCATACAATGACCATGCCCATAGAGGGACACCGACATAGCCTAATAGAGTGAAAAGAACAATCAAACTAGGAATAATAATTTTTAGTGCCAGGATATTCATAATGATTTCTCAACTTGTGTTGCAAATGATCTTGTTTAGTGATTAGTAATGGACAAATTCCAGTAATGTAGTAGGGTATATTAAGTAATGGCGAATAAATCAAAAGGATTCCGCTAGCTACTTAAAAAAGAGAGAAAAAATCTAAACATTCAGCCAAATAAGAACCGAAAATCACTATTTTGAGAACAGAGGAAGATGATGAGCCGTATATTGAGTCTAGTTTTGAGGAGCAAGAACAAAGAATTGGAGTAATTGTGGGTTTAGATGAGGAAGGAGAAGTTTTGGATGTTCATGACCAGACTTTAGCAACCTATCGCACGATGAAGAAATAGTAATATTAACTCCAAAGTACGGGCGAATGGTCATCCGCCCCTACGAACTCATAACATCAAATTTTCAAACACTCCAGCAGCACCCATACCACCGCCAATACACATAGTTACCATGCCGTAGCGGATACCACGTCGTTGCATTTCATGAAGTAGGGTAGCAGTAAGTTTTGCCCCAGTACAGCCAAGGGGATGTCCTAGAGCGATCGCTCCACCATTGACATTGATAATGTTTTCATCTAGTCCTAGTTTGCGAATCACTGCTAGAGACTGTCCTGCAAAGGCTTCGTTGAGTTCAATTAATCCGATATCTGCCAGAGTTAAACCCACTTGTTTTAAGACTTTCGGTACAGCTTCCACAGGACCAATACCCATAATTGCTGGTGGTACGCCAGCTACCGCATAACCCAAAAGTTTTGCCATGGGTTTGAGTTGCAGTTCATCAACTATTTTCTGACTTACTATTATGCTTGCTGCTGCACCATCAGACATTTGGGAGGCATTACCTGCGGTGACTGTACCTTTGACATGGAATACTGGTTTTAATTTAGCTAAGGCTTCTAAGCTAGTATCTGCCCTTACTCCTTGATCTATGGCAAAGATTTTTTCTATAGTCTTGGGCTGTCCCTTGTCATAGATAGTTTCTTTAACTGTAATTGGAACAATTTCCGCAGTAAAACGACCTGATTTAATGGCAGCTAAGGCTCGTTTGTGCGATCGCAAAGCAAATTGATCTTGATCCTCACGGGAGATTTGGAACTCTTTGGCGACATTTTCGGCAGTAATTCCCATAGTGATATAGGGTTCGGGAGAATGATCTATTAATTCTGGATTTGGTGCCAGATAATGACCACCCATGGGCATTAAACTCATGGATTCCGCTCCACCAGCCACAATTATTTCTGCTTGTCCTGTCATAATGGCTTGGGATGCCATAGCGATAGTTTGTAATCCTGACCCACAAAAACGATTCACTGTACAACCAGGGACAGAATCAGGTAATCCAGCCCGTTGTGCAACTATTCTGCCTAAATTGAAGCCCTGTTCTCCTTCAGGAAAAGCACAACCCATAATCACATCATCAATCAGTTCTGGCTTCAATCCTGGCACTTTTGCGATCGCACCTTGAACCGCAGTTGCGCCCAAATCATCAGGACGAACATTATGTAAAGTTCCCCGTGGTGCTTTTCCAATAGCAGTTCTAACACTGCTTACTATATATGCTTCTTTCATCTTTTTCTCCTGTTTGAGTTCGGAATTGCTCATGAATCCCGAACTACTAACTACTAACTGCTAACTACTAACCACTAACCACTAACTACTAACTACTAACTACTAACCACTAACTACTAACTACTAACTACTAACTCCGAACTAATTTCTCAAAGGCTTCTTAGTCTTCAGTACATGAGCAATTCTCTCTTGGGTTTTTGGCTCTTTAAGTAAAGGAACAAACATCTGTCTTTCTAGTTGCAGTAGATAGTCTTCACTGACTAGAGATGGTGCAGAAAGTTCCCCACCAGAGATGACATATGCCAGATTTTTCGCTAAGAAGCGGTCATATTCTGAGATATATCCCCCTTGTTGAAAGACATAGGCTGCGTGTTCTAAAGCTGCACGGGCTGGAAGACCTAAAACTTTAACTCCATCTCGATGGGGAATGGGTGCATAGCCTTCTAAATCTAGGCGGATTACTTCTTGTTTGGCGACATACAATCGGCGATCGCAATTTATGACAATTATAGCGGTGGGAGCTAGGAAACCAAATTCTTGGGCTTCATAGGCACTGTTGCTAACTTTTGCCATACCAATGGTTTCAAAAGCTTTTTGTAAGAAAGGTTGAATTTGATTGGGGGTTTCGGTAGCTGCGGTTTCTGCTGCCCAAGCTGCCATCCGCATAATGCCTCCAGCCCCAGGGATTAAGCCTACACTCAGTTCCACTAAACCGATATAACTTTCTGCTGCTGCTACTACTTGAGGACAAGCCATCACTAATTCACAACCACCACCAAGAGCTAAACCTTGCACCGCAGCCAGAATAGGTTTAGCAAAGTAATGAATTCGCTGTAAAGTCTTTTGAAATTGATCTACCAGATCGGATACCTGATCTAGATGTCCAGATTGAGCCAGCATCCCAATTTCTGCCAGATTTGCGCCACCACAGAAGTTGGAGTTACCATTGCCAATTACCATACCTCGATAATCTTGAGTTTCAAGAATATCTAAGACTTCTGTTAACCCTTCCATGACTTTAAAGCTAAGGGTATTACCTTTGGAGCGAAATTCATAGAGAACAACTCCGTCTCCCAAGTCTAATAGTGCTGCTTCTTCGTTTTGCCAGAGAAGATTTTCCTCATGAGATTTAATGAGTTTGAGATCAATTTCATCTTCGGGAAGATTAAGAGGAATATATCCTTGAGTGGGAGTATAAACTGTGTCTTGGTGATAAAATCCCCTAGTCTGATGATGCTTAATCATCCTTTCCACCCAACCTGCTAGGGGAATGTCTGCTGTTTGCAGATCAGTAATCACAGTTTTAAAACCTAGTGCATCCCAAATTTGAAATGGACCTAGTTCCCAACCAAATCCCCAACGCATCGCCCTGTCTAATTCTGCTAAATTATCGGTAATTTCAGGAATGCGGTAAGCACTATAGCTGAGAATAGATAGAATCAATTTGCGGAAAAACTTGCCAGCCCGACTACTATCCTGATATAAAGCCCTTAGTCTTTCTGGTAGTTCCAGTTTTTGTATTTCCTTGAGATTGCCTAAATTCAGAGGTTTTGCTGGTTCATAGGTCAGAGTTGCAGGATTAAGAGAGAGGATTGCTCCTGCTTCTTTTTTATAAAATCCTTGACCTGTTTTCGCGCCTAATTTTCCTGTTTCTACCAGTTTTTCTAGCAGTGCAGGTACACAGAAGACATCACGGCTTTCATCTTCGGGAACGGCTGGATAGAGATTTTTTGCCACATAAACTAAAGTATCTAACCCAACTAAATCCGCAGTGCGGAAAGTTGCGGATTTTGGTCTGCCAACTAGAGTTCCTGTAAGGGTATCAATTTCTTCAATGGTATATCCTTCTTCCAGAAAACCTTTAACCCCTAACATGATGGCGTAGATACCAATGCGATTGGCAATAAAGTTAGGTGTATCTTTAGCGACGACAACTCCTTTTCCTAAATGGAGACGACCAAACCATTTGAGTCTATCTAGTACTTGAGGATCAGTATCTGGTGTGGGGATTAGTTCTAATAACTTGAGATAGCGGGGCGGATTAAAGAAATGAGTCCCTAAAAAGTTATTTCTTAAAGATTCAGGCAATCCTTGGGCAATCTGATGGACTGGTAAACCACTAGTATTAGTAGAAATAATCGTATCTTGCCTAACTACCTCTGCTACTTTCGCCATCAATTGCTGTTTAATGGCTAAATTCTCGATTACCGCTTCAATAATCCAATCTACTTCAGCCAAACTTGCTAAATGTTCGTCAAAGTTTCCCAGAGTGATATGACGGGCGGTTTTTTCTGTAAATAAAATTGGTGGTTTAAGTTTTAAAGCCTTTTGCCAACTGGCTTCAACGATCGCATTTTTATTGTCTTCAGCAGCAGCTATATCCAGTAAATAAACGGTTAAGCCAATATTTGCCAGATGGGCTGCAATCTGCGAACCCATAACACCTGCACCTAATACAGCAGCAGTTCGGAACGGTTTAAACATTATATTTTTCTCCTTTAAATTTAACAATGGTCAGAGCAGGCTAGACTGTGGAACTTTTTTTTCCAGTAATCTCTGACTCTAATTCTTCAGAATGAGTATTTTTTTCTTGTAGCTTCCACGGCATTGTGGGGGGTAGAGTGAGATAGTTTTTAAAGTTTTTCAGATGTCTCCCGATACTTCGGAGTTGAAAATTGTCTTTCTTTCCCAGAAAAGGAAGTTCCTTGTCTTTTAATGGGTGAAGTTTAGGAGATTTATCGGTTCTCTTATGAATGACCATCATCTGTAAGAAATCTCTACTCTTGGAACGTAAGTTACGAAAGTATCTCAGAACAACTCGCCAAGATAGGAGTTTAAACTTTTTAGCCAGCAATTTTAACTTTAATAACTCCGAACTCCGTAAGCGCCAGCGACTTCCGAAGGGCATTCCAAACTCCTTACGCGCCAGCGACTCCCGAAGGGCACTCAAAGTTGACTCTTCTCCATACAGAGCGTTTATTTCTCTGGCAAATATCTTATTGACTTGAGAGCGATTAACTTGCAAGTTTGGCTCTAATAATCTATTTTCTACACTAAGCTTGGGGTTAACTAACTGAAACTGCTTAACATTCGACCATCTAGGAAGTTTTTCGTTAGCTCGATCAACTAAGGTTTGATAGAGAGCGATAATCTCTGGCTGCTTTAATAAATCCTCAGTTGGTAAGTGTTGCCCACCTAAAGCCTCAGCTTGTTTTTGTAACTGCTCTAGATCGGGGAAAATCAACATTCCACAAAACTTTTTCTCTCTTCCCACCGCCACCGCTTGAGCCACTAACCGCGATCTCTCTACTTGCTCTTCTAAAGGTTGAGGAATGACATATTTACCAGTGGAAAGTTTAAATAGGTCTTTTTTACTGCCTGTAATAGTTAAAAAACCTTCTGGAGTAAATGCTCCTAAATCTCCTGTATGCAACCAACCTGACTCATCAATAACTGACTTAGTCGCTTCGGGGTTTTTATAGTATCCTTGCATCACATAAGGAGCTTTAACGAGAATTTCTCGATCAGGAGCGATCGCAATTTCTACTCCAGGTATTGGTAATCCTACTGTTCCTGCACGGTTCAAACCATTTCGATTGCAACAAATTACAGAGCTGGTTTCAGTTAAGCCATAGCCTTGCAGTACGATCATGCCGGCACCACTAAGTAGATTGGCTATTTCGGCTCTTAATCCTGCACCGCCACTAATAAAGTATTTGAGCCTACCGCCAAAGGGTTTGCGCCATTGAGAAAAAACTAACCAATCTGCTAACTTTAGTTGCAAAGCATTAAATATACTAATTGAGTTTCCCAACTCATAATTTTGAGCCAGTTTAAAAGCCCAATTAAAAATTATTTTTTGGATTCTTTTGAGCTTACTACCGCGATCTATTATCTTGTGATAAATTTTTTCTAATAGACGCGGTACAGTAGCTACCAAAGTTGGTTGTACTGTTTTAAAATCTCTAACTGCTCGGTTGGGAGTAGAGAAATAGATACTATGTCCATAATTAAGATGACCGTAAATTAACGCTCGTGCAAAAATATGGGTCAAGGGTAAAAAAGATAGTACTGTCTCGATTGCTCCTGGTTTTAAATCAGGAATACTTCTAAAAGTAGTCAGAATATCAGCAGTAATATTTTCATGACTTAACATGACTCCTTTAGGTTCTCCTGTCTCTCCAGCAATATAAACTATGGTTGCCAAGTCTTGAGGAGAGATACTGGAGCGCAACTGCTTTAACCCCTCTTGATTCCATAACTTTTTACCCCTGGCACGTACTTCATCTAGAGATAATAATTGAATACATTGAGGTAACCTAGGACAATGTAAGTCTTGTCTTCCCTGACAAAGCAACATGGGAATACATAAACAAGCTTGGGAATAATTCGGAGTTTTTTGCTGAACATTTAAGGTACTAGATGTAAACTTGGGATTGTTGTTTTCCAATTCATCAACTTCAGACTCTTGATTCTTAACTCCGAATTCATTTACACCACAGGTTAATAGTTGAATACGTTTTTCTGACCAATCATCAGGAATATCGGCGACAATAACTGTGTGAAGATTGGGAGTATTTCCCAAATAGGGAATGATTTGAGCTAGAAGATCTAAATCCGAAACAATTAAGACTTTAGCTTCGGAATGACTTAAGATAAATACGATATTATCTATAGTCTGAGTTAAATCGATTGGTACATTAATTAATCCAGCCACTAACGAACCAAAATCTGCTAGGCAGAAATTAAGATCGCTGTGCATTAATAAGGCGATTTTGTCACCCTGTTCTAATTCCTCTTCAAGTAATCCTAAAGCCAACTCTTCCGTAGCAATTCGCATTTTTGCATTAGATTGAGGCTGCCAAGCATTAGTTTTCCACTGATTAAATGCGCGATAATTTGGATAAGATTTGCAAGCTTCATCTAATAATGATGGTAAGGTTCGCCCTAAAATTGGCCGATCAATTGTTGAATCAGATTTATTAATCTTAATTAAAGAAAACATTGGCAATTTTAAGAGATAAAATCTCTTTTCTCCTGGAGACTATCTTTAGCCTTTTAAGATGTTGCCCAATATTTTTTGCAACCACAAGACTATTGTGATAGCCATGTAATAAAAATATACGTTAGCTATTAACATTTATTGACAATTACATCATTTGACGGATATTTTCGACCATAAATATCACTCAGGCAATTGTTTTTTGAAGGTTATATTTTTGCCTGTATAAAGCTAGATAATAAGCTAATTTGATATAACAATGATTATAGCATATTTCTAGGATATATATTTATATGTAACATGAAAGGTAAAAGTTAAGCTTCTGTCGCAAACATTTAAATGAATAGAAAAACTCTGTAAATAACTAATTTTTCAGACAGTAATCCTCAAGAAAGAATCAACAAGATATCTTTGCTTGAAAATACTGACCAGGGTGAATTAGCTAGATCTGCTCCGCAGCCAGCGAAGCTGACCGCAATTATTTTGACTTTTCAGACATCCTCTTAGAGCGTTATCCAAGACTTCGGGTAGGGTTTCTAGAGTCTAGTTGTGGTTGGCTTCCCTATTGGTTATGGCGACTTGATGAAGAATACAAAAATTTATATTGGGAAGTAAAAGAACTTGTAAAATTAATACCATCAGAGTATTTTCATAGTCAATGTTATATTTCCATTGACCTCTCCAAGCCTTATCTTCCTGAAATTATTGAATACATCGGCTCTGACAATTTAATCTTTGGCTCAGATTATCCTCACATGGATCATCAGCCAGATGTGGTTAGGAAAGTTGTAGAGCTTGAGGGAAGGTTATCTGAAGAGGTAGTAGGAAAAATAGTTTGGGATAATCCCAGACGTTTTTATTACACGTAGTCATTCAAGATTTATATCAAATCCTAATGAATGCCCATAATTGCAATATGGCAAAATCAAGGTTTTAAGGTACTTTTTATTGTTGGTGTTCAATCGGATTTGATATCACTCAAAAACGGATTTTATTCTTCATAAGGAGGCAACATTATGCCATTTGGAAGCACTAATTTTATTAACAAATCCCAGGAAAGGTTACATAAGATAAAAAAAGAAAAACTGAATAATAAATCGGAGCTGCTGCTGGAGTACACAAAGAAGAAAAAGTTAAACTCTTATAGTAATTTGCATCCAGATTCGCTAATTGGACGCATGATTTACCAAGCAAAAGTAATCTCCCAAATTATAACATTTATCTGGGTTCACGGTGATAAGGGTGACGAGTGTTACGAGGTTGCTAATGCCTTGAAAGAGTATTTTACAGAGGGGAATGAGAAGAAACTTGCAACATTAATGAAAGCTAACCTGGATGATACAACTCCAGAGGGTAAATTATTGCTTCAGGTTTTCCCTGACATTAAAGCTTGTGATCCTTACTATGTTTTCCCAATTTTTGCTCTGGAGGAAGTTGACGAGGATTTTATAGCATTTTCCATTAAAACTAATATTTTTAGTGGATGGATAGAAGATGTTGATGCAAATAATCCGAGTACGTTGTCAGCAGTGTTTGCCTATCCACCTCGCCCACAATATAGTGATGTAACAGTCACGAAAGCTGAATTGGAAGACTGGCTCAAAGACAGAGATCCTTGCAACATCAAATCTAGTAATATTTATATCCCCACCTGTACTTCTTAAACACATAACTTACAGAAGTTTTTGTTCAAAGTCCAATCAGAGATTGAGACTAATGGATATTACTCAGTAAGGCTATCTTAAAGAATCCCATGGGACTCTACCCATGGGATTCTTCAGCAAGGATAATCTATATTATACTTTGGCATTGGATGTAATATTATGTCTCAAAAAACCTACAAACCATGAATACTATAAACCATAATGATAAGAACTACCAGCTTGTTGAAAAAATCTATGAAAGTGCTAATTCACTAGTTTATCGAGGTCTCCTAAAGAGAGATAATAAGCCTATTATTCTCAAAATTCTGAAAGAAAACTATCCTACTGCTTCAGAACTCACTAGCTATAAACAAGAGTATGAAATTACTCGTACTTTGAATGTAGATAATATTGTCAAAGCTTATGATTTGCAGCGATATGAGAACAGTTTAGTCATGCTTTTAGAAGATTTTGGTGGTCAATCTTTAAAAGTATTAATGTCCCAAATTCAATTAAGCTTAGAAGACATCCTAAACATTGCGATTAAAGTAACAGAGAGTTTAGCCGAGATTCATAAAGCTAATATTATCCACAAAGACATTAACCCATCCAATATTGTCTATAATCCCCAAACGGGACAACTCAAAATCATCGACTTTGGCATTTCTACCCGTTTATCCCAAGAATTTCTAACAGTTTGCCCTCCTAATCAATTAGAAGGGACTTTAGCTTATATTTCCCCTGAACAAACAGGTAGAATGAACCGAGGACTAGATTATCGCAGTGATTTTTATTCCCTTGGTGTAACTTTCTATGAACTTTTTAGCAATAAACTTCCGTTTGAAACCACTGACCCAATGGAGTTAGTTCATTGTCATATCGCACAACAGCCAGTACCCATTCATAAACTCATTCCCGATCTTCCTTTAGTTGTATCTAATATCATCATCAAATTATTAGCGAAAACCCCAGAGGAAAGATATCAAAGTGCTTGGGGAATTAAAGCTGATTTAGAAATCTGTCTTAATCAATTAAAGTCTCAAGGACAAATCTCTCTCTTCCCTTTAGGAAGCCAAGATATTACTGAGAAGTTTCATATTCCCCAAAAACTTTATGGTCGAGAACAGGAAATAACTCAACTTTTAACTGCTTTTGAGCAAGCTTGCCAAGGGAAAACTGGAATGATTTTAATTTCTGGTTATTCAGGGATTGGCAAATCTGCTTTAGTAGATGAAATTCACAAACCCATTACACGGCAACGAGGACAGTTTCTTAGTGGTAAATTCGCTCAATTACAGCGAGATATTCCTTATTTTGCAATTTCTCAGGCTTTTCGAGATTTAATTTATAAGCTACTAAGTGAACCAGAAATAATCCTACAAGCTTGGAAAAAGAAAATTTTAGAAGCTTTGGGAAATAATGGTCAAATTATTATTGATGTGATTCCTGAAGTCGAAAAAATTATAGGTCAACAGCCACCTACTGAACCCCTAGGGGGAATTCAAAGCCAAAATCGATTTAATTTATTTTTTAAAAGATTTGTGGGTGTTTTTTGCCAACAAGAACATCCTTTAGTTATTTTTCTTGATGATTTACAATGGGCAGACTTACCTTCTCTGAACTTAATTGAGCAATTAATGTCAGCTCCCGACAACCACTATTTTCTCATGATCGGCGCATATCGAGACAATGAAGTTAGTCCTACTCACCCTCTGGTACGCACTTTAGAAAAAATTGCTCAAGCACAAGTTCAAGTATCCCAAATTACCCTTTACCCTTTAAAAATCAATCATATTAATCAATTAATCGCTGATACCCTAAATTGTTCAACGGAATTTTCAAAACCTTTAGCTGAATTAGTTGCCCAAAAAACTGGTGGAAATCCTTTTTTTCTAACTCAATTTCTTTCTTCTTTATACCAAGAAAATTTATTAGTATTTAACCTAGAGCAATCTCATTCTAATATAGAAGATCATCAACAAGGTTATTGGCAATGGAATCTAGAGCAAATTCAAAGTGTATCTATAACCGATAATGTTGTTGATTTAATGGTCAGGAAAATTGAAAAGTTGGATGAAAAAACTCAGCAAGTTCTCAAGTTAGCTGCTTGTATTGGTAACCAATTTAATTTAGAAGTTCTTTCGATCGTCAATAATAAATCTCAAATAGACACAGCTAGAGAATTACAGTCTGCCCTAGATGGGGGGCTGATAATTCCTTTAGATAATAAATACAAAATTACTTTACTTTGGAATCCTGAAGAATTATCAAATAAGCTCTCAGAAAATTTTTCTGAATATTCTAAATATATTCCTTTCAAATTTTTACATGACCGAGTACAACAAGCTGCTTATTCTCTCATTCTAGAAGAAGAAAAAAAGCAATTACATCTAGAAATAGGTCGTCTTCTCCTGAAAAATATTGAAGAAGATGAGTTACAGAATAATATTTTTGATATTGTCAATCAATTTAATCAAGGATATAGTTTAATTACTGAGCAACTAGAAAAGGATGAGTTAGCTAGATTAAATCTCCAAGCTGGTAAAAAAGCTAAAGATTCCACCGCTTATGAAACGGCACTTATCTATGTGGAAGTTGCACTAAAACTACTGTCATCAGATAGCTGGAAAAATCAATATCATTTGACTTTAGAAATTTATACAGAAGCAGTACAAGTTCAATACCTTAATTCTCAATTTACAAAAGCTGAAGCTCTATCTGCTATTGTTCTTCAAAATGCTAAAGAAGTTCTCGATACAGTTAAAATTTATCAATCAAAAATTAACTATCTTCATGCCCAGCTTAAACTTAAAGAAGTCGTAGATACTACTTTTGAAATTTTAGCCAAACTAGGAGTTTATCTTCTATCTGACACAAGTCAACAGCAAGAAAAAATTACTCAAGAAGAGAAAGCAATAGCGTTATTTTTGCAAGATAAATCTATTGCTCAATTAGTAAACTTACCCCCTATGACCGATCCTTACAAACTTGCTGCTGTCAGGCTATTAGTATTAAGTAATACATCCGCACTAATTTATAGCCCTGAAGTATCTGCTTTAGTGACCTTAACTGCTCTTACTCTCTGTCTAAAATATGGAAACTCACCTTTAGCAACTAGTGTCTATTGTTGTTATGGAATGGTTATATGTGGTACGATTCTGAACCAAGATGTTCAATCTGGATATCAGTTTGGGAAACTAGCTTATCATTTGTTAAACAAGTATAATACTGATGAAGCTAAACCATTTAACATTCATCATTACTATGGATTTATTCGTCATTGGAAAGAACATTTTAGACAGATAAACCTAAATGATTTTGAAGATGTAATTCAAATTGCACTCGAACGAGGGGATTTTCAACTTGTTGGTTACAATTTGATTTCTTATTGTCTTTTTTCAATTTTTAGTGGTTTTAATCTCGAAGACTTTGAACCCAAGTGTCTAGCCTATGGTAAGTTAATCAAACCAGAACAAGAATACGAGTATTATTATTATAAAGCCTGTCATAAAATGGTTATTAATTTACTACAAGAAGATCGAGTAAATTATCATATACTATTTAAAAGCTCTCAGGAAGAAGAAGATAAACTAATACAGTTTTGGATTGACAAAGATACTGATTGGCTGCTTTTTATTTCTAGTCTAAGCAAAACATTTGCTTGCTATTTTTTAAAAGATTATGACAGAGGATTAGAAACGGTTTATTTATCTGAAAAATACGGTCTAGTTTGTTCAGCTTATCTGGTTTACCCACAAAATACTTTTTATTCTGCATTAACTCTTTTAGCGGTTTATGACAAGGCTGATATTGAACAAAAACAAGTTATTCTAGAAAAAGTTGCACAACATCAAACGAAGATATCTTATTATAAGGAAAATTGTCCTGATAATTATGAAAATAAATATGATTTAGTAGAAGCTGAAAAAGCGAGAGTTTTAGGAAAAAATTGGCAAGCACAAGAACTTTATGACAAAGCCATTCAAGGTGCTAAAAAATATGAATTTATCCATGAAGAAGCGATTGCTTATGAACGAGCATCTGAGTTTTACCTGGCACTGGGTAGAGAAGAAATCGGTAAATTTTACCTGAGAAATGCCAATCATTGTTACACTCGTTGGGGAGCAAAAGCCAAAGTCAAGCAGTTAGAAGAAGAATATCCACAATATTTTATCGGAGTAACGAATCAAAGCAAATCTAAAATACTTAATACAACCATATCTACCACAGGGGCTGATGGAGAAATTCTCGACTTAACCAGTATTATTAAAGCATCTCAAGCTATTTCTGGTGAAATAAAGCTAGAAAAACTCCTGCAAAAACTAATGAAAATTGTGATAGAAAATGCAGGAGCGCAACAAGGTTTCCTGATTCTAAATAATGAAGGTAATTTGTTTATCGAAGCTCAAGGCATAGTAGATACTGATAATATTACTATTTTGCAATCAATTACTCTAGAATCTGTAGACTCTGAAACATCGATTCCTCTCTTACCAAATACAATTATCAATTATGTAGCCCGCACTCAAGAATATATTGTTTTAAATGATGCAGTCCATGAAGGACAATTTATTAATGATCCTTATATTATTGCCACGCAAACTAAATCAATTCTCTGCACTCCTTTACTTAATCAAGGTCAATTAAGAGGAATTGTTTATTTAGAGAATAACTTAACTACAGGTGCATTTACCTCAGAAAGAGTCGAACTCTTAAATATACTCTCTGCTCAAGCTGCTATATCTATTGACAATTCAAGACTTTATCAAACCTTAGAACAAAGAGTAGAAAAACGTACCAAAGAACTATCTGAAACTTTAGAGGTTCTGAAAGCGACTCAAGCAGAACTTATCTTTGAAAATGACCTGCTCAAAAGTGCCGAACAACCCTCAAATTTTAATTATCAAGTTGGTGGAAGTTTGCCAATGGATGCGCCAACTTATGTGGTACGACAAGCAGATAGAACCCTTTACAAAGCCTTAAAACAAGGTGATTTTTGTTATATTCTCAATTCCCGACAAATGGGTAAATCTAGTCTCATGGTAAGGATGATGCACCATCTAAAACATGAAGGATATAAGTGTGCTGCCATAGACCTAACCCGCATTGGTACTAAAAATGTGACGCTTGAGCAATGGTATAAAGGATTAGCAATTGATTTATTGCGTAATTTTGGCTTGCGAAAAAAAGTCAATTTCAAAGCTTGGTGGAATGACAGATTAGATATTTCTCCCGTACAAAGATTAGGTCAATTTATTGAAGATATTTTATTATTTGAAGGGAATTCAGATAATAATGATTCTGTTAAAAAACGATTTATTTTTATCGATGAAGTTGATAGTATTTTAGGGTTGAAATTTACAGTAGATGACTTTTTTGCCCTCATTCGATCTTGTTATAATCAACGAAGTATTAACCCAGAATCTAGGTATCAGGAGCTAACTTTTGCTTTTTTTGGGGTTGCTACTCCCTCAGAATTGATGACTGACAGCAAGAGAACCCCTTTTAATATTGGTCAAGGAATTGAATTAGAAAGCTTTAAAAAACATGAAGCACAACCCTTATTGTACGGATTGGCTCAAAAAGTTAGTAATCCTCAAACTATTCTTCAAGAAGTATTAAACTGGACGGGAGGACAGCCCTTTTTGACCCAAAAGCTCTGTCGATTGATTCGTAATGCAGACGTGCCTATTCCTGTCAATGGCGAAACAGAATGGATACAGAATTTAGTACAAGAAAAAATAATTAAGAATTGGGAAGCTCAAGATCAACCAGAACATTTGAGAACGATTCGAGATCGCATTCTCAAATGTAAAAATGGGAAACAACTTCTAACACTCTATCAACAAATATTGGAGTCAAGAGAAATAATTGCTCTTGACAGTCCAGAAGAACAAGAATTACGTTTGTCAGGACTGGTAATCAAGAAAAATGGGAATCTAAAAATTCATAACCGCATTTATAAATCGATCTTTGATCGCAGTTGGGTTGAGTCTAAATTGCCGATGGTAGATTCTTGAAACTAGATTCTAGAGTCTTTGACATGATATAAGCAGTTTGGTAACTCCTTGCTTCGTGCCGTGGGAGGAAAAACAGTTAAACGGACGGGGCGTACAAGCTTTTGAGGTTTCTTCAAAAGACAGCCCCTCCTTTAGCCGTGAGTAAAATATTTCTTAGTAATGATGTGGGTCTTCGATATACGCTTTTATTTTAGCAGTACTAATTTTGCCAGTGGTTTCATAAAAGTAAGACCTTGACAACAGCGAAGGAAGCTTGAGTAATTCTGGAAATTCTTGTCTAAGATATCTCGATGAGCGACCTTTAAAAGCTCTAGCAACGTCAGTTATCGAATGATTGTTGTCATATTCTACTAATAAATGAACGTGGTCTGGAGCAATTTCTTTCATACCTAACAAACCAACCTTTATCTGCTGCCACTTGATTAATAATTTCTGCCAATCTATTTCTGATTTTTCCAATTAACACTGGTTTTCTTCGTTTAGGAATCCAGCATAGATGAACTGTCGCTAACCCTAAACAGTGAGAACTATGTCTATAGCTTCTAGAGTTCTTTCTCATGTCGATAGCTTGATTATTATCAACAAGTATCCCTACTTCCCCACTTCCCCACTTCCCCACTTCCCAATCTGTAGCTTGACTTTTCAAAATTGGTATTAACCTGCATAAGTTGACAATACCGGTAGTAGTGCTTTTCAAAAATAAACTCACTGTAGTCAGCCATATTATCAAGCCCCAAACAGTTAAGAAGAATTTCTGCAACTAACCAAAACAAGACTCTGGCTAAGAATTGATTTCTTGAACGGTACATAGATTTTCCCTCTCCAACCCTAACGAAGGAGATGAAATTCCTATCACTTGAGAAATTAAGTAACCTTTAATGCCAAAAATTCCCCCAATCAAGTTATATTTAACTTTGGGCAAAATTTTGTTGTTTGTCCCAACTCCTTACACTTTTAAGACGATGCCAAGGGTCAATTTCTGATTTTTTTGAGTTACAAGTTTTTTCTCAAAATTATTTTGGCAAAAGGTCTTGATAACTATGCTCAATCAACCTTATTTTAATCCGGCTTACTTAATTGAAACCCTAGAACCAGACACCGTGTTTTTTGTATCTGAGAAAGAATCTGTGTGTCTGCAAGATGGATTGTATTACCGTTTAGTTACTTTGATTGATGGTCAACGTAATGTTGATGAGATTATTGATACTCTTCAATTAGAACTCCTACAAGACCAAGAATTAACTCAAGAACTGCCTAATTTTTTTCAAGAGGTTCTTAATTTTAGTATCAAAATTCAACAAGCTCTCTTTCAATTACAAAAACAGGGGTATATTTTAGAAAAGAATGAATCATTACCTTCTAATTTAGCTATCTTTTGCCATCATCTTAATATTTCTCCGACAGGATAGCGGGATAAAATAGCCTCAAAGGCTTTCAAGGCATCAATGTTATTTCCTATTGATCTCTGAACTTGTCCTAATGCTAACCAATGAGAGGGGTTATCAGGTTCAAAGGTAGTAGCTGAGGAGAAGGCTTCAACAGCTTTAGGAAAATTATGACGACAGACTTCTATTAAACCAATAATATGAGATTGAGTCGCCCTATGAGATTGAGTAATATTCGATAATGCTGGTGAAGAAAATTTGAGACTAGAAACTAATGACAAGGAAGTTTCATATAGCTCTATAGCTTCTTTTTCTCTCCCCATTAATTGTAAAATTTTCCCTAATTTTAATTGCACTGGAATTAATTGGGATTGTCGCTCAAGAACTTGGCGGTATTCTTCAATAGCTTCGAGCCACTTGCCCATTCCGTAAAGCAAATCAGCTAATTCTAATCGTTTTTTCCATCCAGATCGATATCGCTGCACATACTTGGTTAATGTTTTCAGTTTTTGCTCTTCTCTAACTGGCTTTTCAGCTAAGACTAAGTTAATAGTTACTTCTATCCCTGAAGGTTGGGATAAATTTACTAAGCGAGTGAAAATTTTTCTAGACATAAGGCTGTTACCTCATAATTAATGACTTGTATAGGATATTCCTTCACAATTGGAACTGAAGAATAGGACAATTCTGGTTTTTCAATGGGAAATGCCTTCGCAGCAAAATTCCTCTCAGTTTCCTGTTTGAAAGTGTTATTTACTCCAGAAAAATACTTATTTAATTGCTTTTGCAAAATGGTTCGCGCCTGTTGAATTCTTTTATAAACGCTATTCTTGGAAAGGATTAATTTTTTTGCTATATCTGAGTAAGACATTTGGTAGTAGCATAGAAGAATCATAGGCTCTCGTAATCTGGGAGGAAGAGCATTAATTGCACGACGGATGTAAATTTTTAGTTCCTGACGAAGAATGGCTGATTCGGGAGAATCTAAATTAGAAGCAATAATTTCCGAATCTGTCACCGTAATTGCATCCATACTTTCGGTATTTTTTGCCCTTCTTTGGCGTTCTCGATGGATATCAACACAGAGATTATGAGTCATACGAGTTAGCCAGGCTTTGGGATTCGTAATTGTTGAGGCGTAGTTAGGTAATTTCTCCCAAGCTTTAAGTCTGGCTCGACTTAAGGCTTCTTCTGCATCCGTATGATTACCTCCCATCCACATTTGACAGCGACGGTAAAGATAATCTTGGTAAAGTAGCCATAATTGCCAAAAAGCATGGCGATTTCCTTCAGCAATGCTTTGTAATAAAATTTGCTCTTTTGATTCTGTTCTTGTTTTTAGTATGTCTTTATTTAACTTAATAGAGCGTTTTTGATAAACAGTGATCTGACAATTATAAGAAGCTGAGGTTAGCATGATTTCTTCGGTGATTAGAGTTTTTTTAACCACAAAAAATCCTAGATTAATGCTGAATTAATCACAATCAAAATATATTTTTGAAAGCCATTTATTTGAAGAAAAAAATTAAACCATTACTTCAATATTGCGCTTTTCTGGGCTTTCATAAGATATCAAAAAGAAAATACAGAAAAGATTTCAACCTTTATTATTTGATTGTTCTAAGATTTTTCTGGCTCTTATGTATAACAGTATACAAAATGTTTCTAAAATATTTCAACCTATAAAATTAATAAGTTTTTAATCAATAAAAACCCGCCAAAACTCAGTAAAAACTAATATGGAAAACCTAGATCTTAATAAAATTAATGAGATGACATCTTGATTTTTTATGAGATTTTTATTATTTTTTTATTAGAGAGGTATAAATTTAGGGGTAAAGAATTTATTTTTCTCCCTCTGGAGAAATTTATAAGTAATTTTGCCTAATTTCCAGTAGATAATAACAAAAATATAATTAAAATTTGTATGAGTTTAGAGCCGATCCTTGATGTTCTCAATAGGCAACTGCTCGACTTTGACAATCACTGTCTCAATTCCAGTGAAATTTTAGTTCTGCGAGGTATCTGGAAAAATCAGACCTATAATGAAATTGCCCAACAGGAAGGTTATAGCACTAGCTATTTTGCTAATGTTGTTGCTCCAGAGTTGTGGCGACGACTCTCTCATCTCACAGGAAGGCGAGTGACCAAGAAAAACTGTCGGGTCATACTACAGTCTTATATTTCGGCACTAACCACATCAGTAACCAGCTTATTGACACAACCGTCAGGCAACTCATCCCCTAATCTTCAACAGCCTAGTTCTCCTCTTTATCCTTGTGGTGCAGTACCCCTCAACTCTCCCTTTTACCTTAAACAACTCTCCCTGGAAACCCAGATTATTGAAGAAATTACCAAAGCTGGTGGTTTAGTACGGATAAAAGCCCCTCAAGAAATGGGAAAAACGTCTCTATTGTTGAGAATTTTAGATACTTGTGAACAACACTTAGGCTACCAAACCGTTATTTTAAACTTACAGCAAGCTGACCAAAGTATCTTAGGGGATATCAATCAATTTTTGCGCTGGTTATGTGTTAATTGCGCTCGAAAACTAGGACTTAAACCTAAGTTAAATGACTATTGGGATGAAGATTTGGGGAGTAAAATGAGTTGGACAATTTATTTTGAAGAGTATATTTTAGAGGAAATAGAGAGTCCGCTTGTTCTTGCCCTAGATGAAGTAAATCAAGTGTTTGAACATCCCCAAGTAGCTGAGGATTTTTTACCCTTGTTGCGTTCTTGTTATGAAGAAGCTAAACGGCTTCCTATCTGGCAAAAGCTGCGCTTAATAGTCGTTCATTCCACTGAAATTTATGTTTCCCTTCAGCTAGAACAATCTCCTTTTAATATTGGATTACCCATTGAGTTAGAGGGTTTTAGTCAACAGCAGGTACAGCAGTTAGCTCAACAATATGGATTAAACTGGATAAACGAACCAGAAATTCAACAATTAATGGAATTACTTGGAGGACATCCTGCCTTAATTAATCTAGCACTTTATCAAATCAGTCAAGAAAAAATAACCATTAAGCAATTATTAGCAACTGCTGCGACGACCACTGGTATTTATTCCCATCACTTGCAACGTCATTGGGTAAGATTGCAAGAACAACCAGAATTAGCTAGTGCTTTTCAAAATGTTTGTCAAGCAACTGAACCTGTTTTCTTAGAGCCAATTATTGCTTATAAGCTCAACAGTATGGGCTTAATTTATTTAGAAGGAAATCAAACAATTGTCAGTTGCAGATTGTATAAGGAATATTTTGACAGTCAATGGCAGCAAAATATCCTAAATAATTGATCTTTATTGAAAAAGCGATCGCTCTCTCAGAAAAAGAAGTCATTAAAAAAGCGATCGCCCTGACAGTTAAAAAGGTGCGTTACCGAAGTAACACACCCTACAAGCTCATGCGATCGTACTTAGAGTCGTTGCGTAAGTCTTATGGTAGAATCCTTGCCTCCTATGCCGCGGGCAACCCGTATTTGGGAGATACAGGTTTAGGAAGACAAGTGGGTTTAGTTACCCCTACTTCTGGACTAATCTGAAGATTTGTATCGAGAATAGCGTCTAAGTCCTGCTTCACAGGCCCAACGGGTTTGATTGACAGTATCGGATTGATTGTCACCGGAACGTTCAATTTAATAGGAAACTCGAATTCGCATTCACAATTGTATTTAGAGTAGTCGTATGTAGACATAATTTAGAATCCTTTTGTTTGACTTTGTACACCCTGAAGACGATCTCAAAACCCAATTTCTGAATTTTTCGAGTTAGCACCAATTTTTTTCTCTCGACTCACCCCATTAAACCAACTTCAATCCTCAAAACCCTTTTGCAATCTAACTTATAACCGTTTTAGTGTATTTGTTGAGATAGGGATTAAAAGAAACCATCAAAAAAGCGATCGCCCTGACAGTTAAAAAGGTGCGTTACCGAAGTAACACACCCTACAAGCTCATGCGATCATACTTAGAGTCGTTGCTTAAGTCCTATGGTAGAATCCTTGCCTCCTATCCCGCGGGCCACTCATATTTGGGAGATACAGGTTTAGGAAGACAAGTGGGTTTAGTTGCCCCTACTTCTGGACAAATCTTAAGATTTGTATCGAGAATAGCGTCTAAGTCCTGCTTCATAGGCGCAACGGGTTTGATTGACAGTATCGGATTGATTGTCACGGGAACGTTTAATTTAATAGGAAACTCGAATTCGCATTCACAATTGTATTTAGAGTAGTCGTATGTAGACATAATTTAGAATCCTTTTGTTTGACTTTGTACACCCTTAAGACGATCTCAAAACCCAATTTCTGAATTTTTCGAGTTAGCACCAATTTTTCTCTCTCAACTCACCCCAATACTGCTCGGATAAGAATTTTTAGCTTTTCTCTAAAAAGCAGAGGAGAAGGTTGTAATAACCTAAAGATGCGATCGCTTACCTGAGATTTAGATATAGTAAGGTAGATAGAAATTAATTATTGTTTTTCTATGCTCAACGGGTACAAAATCATTGATGCAGATTCCCATGTCATTGAACCACCCCAGATGTGGGCAAAATACCTTGACCCTAAATTCAAAGACTTTACCCCCTCCCTAGACATGAAAATTAAAGGGGAAACCATCACCGAAAAAATCTCTCAGCAAGTACAACAAGAAGGGAATAAGCAGATGATGCAGGCTTATCCCCATGCTTATTTGAATCACTACAACCCTGAATCCCATGTTCAAGCAATGGTGCAAATGGGGGTTGATATTGCCTTTATTTATCCCACCTACGGACTATGGTTGTGTGCCATTGATACCTTGCCACCAGAAGTAATTGGAGCCTTTACCCGTGCCTATAATACTTGGTTATATGAAGAATTTTGTAGCTACGATCCAGAAAAGTTAAAAGGAGTTGGCGCGATTAATCTTCATGCACCAGAGGAAATGGTTAAAGAGCTACATCGTATAGCAAATTGGGGCTGGAAAGCTGTTTTTTTGCGCCCTAACCCCGTCAAAGGCAGAATTTTGAGCGATTTAGACTACGAACCCTTTTGGACAGCTTGCGAGGCATTAAATATAGCAGTAGGAATTCATGAGGGAACTCACAGCCATTTACCGACTACAGGAGCAGATAGATTTAATACTCGTTTTGCCCTCCATGCTTGCTCTCACCCAATGGAAAACATGATGGCAATGTTAGCCTTAATTGAAGGGGGAGTCTTAGAGCGTCATCCCAGGCTTAGGGTAGGTTTTTTAGAGTCTGGTTGTGGTTGGCTTCCCTATTGGTTATGGCGACTCGATGAAGAATACAAAAATTTATATTGGGAAGTAAAAGAGCTTGTAAAATTAATGCCATCAGAGTATTTTCAACGTCAATGCTATATAGCCATTGAACCCTCTGAACCTTATCTTTCTGACATTATTGAATATCTTGGCTCTGAGAATTTAATCTTTGGCTCAGATTATCCTCACATGGATCATCAGCCTGATATTGTTAAGAACATTGTAGAGCTTGAAAATAAATTATCTCAGGGGACAGTAAAAAAGATTGTTTGGGATAATCCTAGACGTTTTTTTGACATCCTCCCACCGAGGGAGTCGGGGGATTCCTAAGACTCACGACTTAGGTTTTCTGCTTCTACGGCTTTTAACTAGACTGCTGTTACCAGAAGTCCCCGTCAGATCGCCTACCACAGACATTTTATCTAAAGACACGGTGCCGAAGGCAACAGCTTCGCTGGTCAGCCCGACCGCACCTAATCCTCGTTTTAGGATTACTTCGCTGGCTACTACATCACGATTATTGGTGTAACCACAATTATCACAGTAATGAATACGTACATCAAGAGACTTTTTCCCTGTATATGTATCGCATCTGGGACAGATTTGCGAGGTGTAATCTTTATCTACCTTGGCAAAATAGGTATCAGTTTTTTTACATACCCATTGAAGTATATTGACAAAGTTACCAAAACCAGCGTCGGCAAACTGTTTTCGCAACATTCCCCGACTCCAAGTTTTAAAGTTTATATCTTCAACAAATATCATTCCTGCTCCTTCAACTAACTTATGAGCAGTTTTGAAATGAAAGTCTTTTCTTGTATCCGTAATGCGTTGATGTAGTCTAGCTATTTTGTGATTAATTTTAGCTCGATTTTTTGAACCCTTTTTCTTGTTTCTCAACTTACGTTGCAGTAATTTAATCTCGCGAGTCACGTTTTTTAAGAAACTTTGGTCTAGCTATTAATAACCCTTCACTTGTGGCAGCAAATTTATCTAGTCCTAAATCAACACCTATGGCTTTTCCATGAGGTATTGAATCGGGAATATCTACATCTAGCTGTAACGACAGCATCACAAAGTACCCAGAGGCTTTTCTGATTACTCTTGCTTGGCATATTTTACAACCATCAGGTATTGGTCGAGAGTTAATGTATGTTACCCAATCAAGTTTTGGTAATCTAATTTGGTTATTAGTTATTACCTTTCCTTTATTTAATTGCGGATATACAAAGCTTCTCAATCGATACTTGTTCTTAAATCTCGGAAAACCAAATCCATAAAAGGATTTTAATTTTAGGGGGTCTTAAAACCTACCCATTAATGTCTAGGATAGTTCATCTAATGAACGAAGACCCCCTAAAATTATTTTGTGCGATTCGTTTCTACGAAATCCTCACTAGAGGAGGGATGTAGAACTTTCTGTTAAGTAATCCAACCTGGATTGAGTTCGCACTTTCAATCCTTAACAGAATGATAACTAGTACATCATCGAGGTGAGATATGTAACATTATCAAGTCCTTGCCTCTTTGTGCAAGAGGAAAAGCCCAGAGCGTCCCCATTGGTGACGATGGAGAGAAGTTTCCCCTGTATCTGGGATGGCAACCCAGAAGCAGAAGCGGGACTGAAAGCAGAAAAGCGCGGATTGCTGAATACGCCTAACTGTGAGCAAGAGTCTCATAACCGACCTGGACTGAGAGCTTTGATACTATTCAAACTCAAGGAATAGGAACTCGTGGGGTAGAAAAATTCTAAGCGAATCATCTACAGAACCGTCTCAATTTGAGAGCAAGGGATATAAGCTTGTGGGTCACGCCACACCTTGCAGCCTGAAACATCAGGATGAACTTAAGGTATATGGAATTGAAGTTTTCTCATATTGCACAACAGAGGAGACAAAAAAATTAAGGCAGTCCTTTATATTTATTTAATGGTCAAAGCTATTAACTTATCGGCAACAGAGGACTGCCTTAATTTTTAAAGTCATTTGTTACCTGTTCAATAGGCG
>JASJCP010000042.1 GCA_030065935.1 Xenococcaceae cyanobacterium MO_167.B27 | reverse complement strand
CATCAAATTATCTCTAATCAAATAAATATATTCTATAACAACAACAACAAGAGCCGAAAGGCTCAAATTTTAGTTGTCGTAGAATATATTGACTAATTATTTCTACTTCATGTATTATATACTTCATGAAAGTACAGAAAGGACAATTAGACAACGGCAAAACAATCTGGTTAGTGTTGGATGATAACTATCTACCTGTCGAACCAATATCAAAGTATTTACGCTACCTCGACAGCTTAGAACGTTCTCCCAACACTATCTCTGGCTATGCTCGTAATCTAAAGCTTTACTTTGAATACCTCAAAGAAAACTCTTTAGATTGGAAAATGGTCAATCTAGAACAAAGAGCAGAGTTTATTCACTGGCTCAGGAATCCACAACCAGGAACTATCCCACTTCGTCCACAACAAGCAAAAAGGTCAGAGAAAACCATAAATCATGCCTTAACTACTGTTGCCTCTTTCTACGAGTTTCACGAGCGTTTGGGAACGGCTGAAGGAGTAGAAAATTATCGTTATGTAACTCAGAAAGGAAGTAAGTATAAACCTTTTCTACATCACATCAGCAAAGGCAATTCATACAAAACCAAATTACTCAAAGTCAAAGAACCAAAAACTTTTCCTGGTTGTCTAAATGATGATGAAGTAAAAACTCTAATCAATGCTTGTAAGCACGTTAGAGATAAGTTTTTAATCTGTTTGCTTTATGAGACAGGAATGCGTATTGGCGAGGCTTTAGGACTACGGATTGAGGATTTTGTTACAGGAGGAACTAATGAGATTAATGTAAAAAATAGACTTGATAATTTTAATGGTGCTAGAGCCAAAAGTGGAGACAGAACTATCCACGTCAACAAAGAATTAATGAAGTTCTTTTCTGATTATTTAATTGATGAATATCCAGAAGATGTTGACTCAGACTATGTATTTGTTTCTATCTGGAGTCACAAAGTAGAACCAGGAACACCATTAACTTATTCCGCAGTAGATAGCCTATTTCGTCGCCTCAGAAAGAAGACTGGTATCTATGCTACTGCTCACCTACTTAGACACAGCCACGCGACTAATTTAGTCAGAGCAGGTTGGGATATGAGTTATGTCCAAAAAAGATTAGGACATAGCGATATTCAAACTACAGTTAACACTTATGTTCATCTGCTTACTGATGATTTGAAAGCAGAATATCAACAATATTTGCAGCGAAGAGAACAAAGTAATGAAAGCGAATAAAAGTTCTGATAAAAAACTAATACCTTTAACTAAGGTAGATGATAATTCGGTTACTTGCCATCATTGCGGAGCAAGTGACTATAGAAGAAAAGGATTTGATAAAGGCAGAAGACAGTATTACTGCAAAAATTGTAAAAGACATTTTATTCCAGGAATAAAAGAATTAACAAATTTAGATTGTATTAAACTAGGTTTGCAATGTCCTGAATGTGGGAATAATCAATGTTGGAAAGCAGGAAAAACTAAAGACGGAAGACAAAGATATAGATGCAAAAAATGCAACCGTTCTTTTAACCTCAATCCAATGCACGGTAAGTATGAAAAAGACTTACCATTATCTGATGATGTTTGGTTAGCGTCAGATTTAGGAGTTGCTACTCCTAAACATAGGTCTTTAACAAAATTGATTTTTGTTTATATAGAACAGCAATGGTTAAAAGATATTGCGAAAAAATTTATTAGATATATGGCTAGTAATAGATCGTTTCAGACTTTATCAGGCTATATTTCAGAATTGAATGGTTTATCTGAATTTATTGCTGAAAAATATTCTTTTTTAAACGGAATTCATGAAATAGATAGACAATTTATTGTTGATTATCTTGAGTATTTAAGTGAGAGATTATCTTCTTCTACAAAAGCTCATCGCTTAAGTATGTTAAATACTTTATTTAATGTAGGAACAGCTAATCAATGGTTTGAACTCCCAGCAGGACTAATTTTAAGAGAAGATTTCCCCAAGCATAATAGACCGCTTCCTAGATATATTCCTGAAGAGGTAATGCAGCAACTTAATCAACATTTAGACGCATTACCAGAACAAATCATGAGAATGGTTTTAGTTATACAAGAATGTGGACTACGAGTTAGTGAACTTTTAAATTTACCTATAAATTGCCTAAGACAAGATGCAAAAGGTGATTGGTATATTCAGTTTATGCGTGGGAAAATAAAATGTGAAACTACTCTACCAATTTCTCAAGAATTAGCAGCAGTAATTCAAGAACAAAAGCAATACATAAGAGATTCTTTTGATAACAAAACTTTTAACTATCTCTTTTGTGCAAAAAAGCAAGAACCTCCAGGTTATCGCCATAGGTTTAGACCCAAACCAAAAGTAATGTATGACAAAAGTTTTATTAGTTATTTAAAAAATTTAGCTGAAGAATTCAATATCTGTGATAATTCGGGTCAACCTTGGATTTTTCAGAGTCACCAGTTTCGTCATACAGTTGGCACACGAATGATTAATAATGAAGTACCGCATCATATTATTCAACGTTATTTGGGTCATACATCTCCAACTATGACATCAGTTTATGCACATATTCATGACAAAACTTTAAAACAAGAAATAGCCAAATATCACGATAGTAGAGTAGTTAATGTAGCTGGAGAAGTAGTTGAATCTACAACGCCAGAATTAGATAATGACTTAGACTTACATCTTCTCAAGAAAAAAGTATTAGCTCAATCTTTACCCAATGGTTCATGCGCTAGACCCATCGTATTAGGAGAATTTCCTCATGCTAATGCTTGTCTTACCTGTAGTGATTTTCGTACAACCCTGGAGTTTTTAGACCAGCACAAAGCACATCTTATAGAAACAGAAAAGCTGGTCAAAAATGCTGAAGAAAAAGGATGGAAACGCCACGCAGAAATGAATACTAAAGTTAGAAATAACCTAAATAAAATTATCACTACCCTCGAATCTGGAAATAAAGACATAGTTTCTGGAGGAGATGAGTAAGATGAATGGTAAGGAGCAAAGAATAGCTAAATTAAATGCTGTTCAACAACAAAGAAAACAAGACTGTATCGACCGTACTGAAAAAGCCATCTCTAAACTGTTACAAAATAACGAAAGAGTCTCTTTTGGTGCTATTGCTAGAATTGCCAATGTCAGCGTTAGTTATCTCTACAAATATCCAGAAATCAAAGAGCGCATTCAAGATATTCGCGACCAACAAGTAAAGAGTGCTAGAAAATTAACTAGACCTCAAACCGCTTCAGAGAAGTCTAAGCAGGTAATGATTAAGCAATTACGGGAACGTATTAACACTCTTGAATGGGAGAAAAAAGAGTTAAAGAAACAGAACGAGAAAATGACTGGCGAACTTTACCAAATAGGAACTAAATTAGATTTATTTGACCGTGTAAAACAGGAAACTATTAGGCAAGCAGAAGAAATTAAAAAGCTCAAAGCTGAACTTGAATCTACTAAGAATGAATTATCAGTTTGTCAAAGCAAATTACTTGAAAGTAATCCTAAAGTTACTCCTATCAGTCAGAAACTCAAACATTCTGTAACCGATACTCCAATTAATGATAGTTTAAAAGCCAAATTATCTAATCTAGGAATTAGATTAAATTCTACGTTGAAGAAAATTATTTCATCTTCTACACAACAAGAGGTTAATAACGCTATCTCGGCAGTAGAAGAATATCTAGCTACTGATAAAAAAGTTAAATCAAAAGCTGGATTACTGAGAACAGCATTAGAAGAAGGTTGGACTCCAAATTTGACCAATGAAGAAAGACAATTGACTCAAGTTACTGATACTTTCTCCTCATGGTTTAAGTTAGCCAAAGACCAAGGAATTGTACAAGCCAGTCAAGGTACTAAAGATGGAATCCTGGTTATGGAATCAACTGGCGAATGGACACCTTTAACCACAATGATAGAAAAAGGATGGACGTTGGAATATTTGCAAAAGCGAAATCAAGAATAAAGAAAATGCTACTCAATTGCTATGATGATGGAGTAGCATTTTTTTATGTCGTGTAACACTTCCACAATGTCAATTGCTTTCTGTAATTACGTTGTGTACGTTATAGACGAGATAAATCAAAGTCAGGGATGAATAAGTCTTGGAGCGATAATGGGGTGGCTAACTTTGTGCAGATACTATCTCAAGTAGCTCAAAAATATGGAACTAGAATAATCAAGGTTAATCCTAGAGGCACTTCTCAGTATTGCAGTGGTTGCTTAAACCGAGTAAGTAAAACACTCTCCGAGCGTTGGCATTACTGCGATGTATGCACTTTGAGTTGCGATAGGGACTATAACAGTGCCGTACTAATTAAAAAGCTGGCTGTGGGCAGCAGTCAGGATAAAAAGCTTCCTTCTTTAGCAGTTTTGCTTTAGTCGAGAAGAATCCCTCGTCAAGGAGCGAGGGACTGTCAAAAAATGCAAGCACCTAATCGTGATGAAGTTCAGATAGTAGCTAATTTAGAAAACACTTATCAAGTAGGTGATATTGTAGCTGTAGCTTTAGTTGATTCAGTGTTAAAAGATGGTACAAAAATCAAGCCTTCTAAACTACGTGGTGTTTATTCTTACGGGATGGCATTAGGAATAGTTACAGCAGAATTAGGTAGTGATTTATCTGAAATTTACTGTCAACAAGAATTAGTTAATACCAAAGAAAATTTACCATTTCAAAAATGGACAAGTATTGAACTTTTACATAATGTACGTCGTAACTTAGATATTTTAGGTAATGCGGTAAAAATAACTTATCGTGCCAAAATAAAATTGCATGGTACTAATGCAGGAGTACAAGTTACTACTGAAGGAAAAGTCGCTGCTCAAAAAAGAAGCCAGATTATTAACCCGCAATCAGATAATGCTGGTTTTGCAACTTGGGTAAATGCTAATTTGGAGTACTTTACAGCCTTAAGAAGTACAGAAAATATTACTATCTTTGGTGAATGGTGCGGTAACAATATTCAAAAAGGGGTTGCTATTTCTCGACTAGAACGCAAAATATTCGCTGTTTTTGCGATTCAAATAGGTGATAATATTACCACTGCTAAAAAACTAGAAATACGTCCTGAAAAAATCCAAGACTTTGTACCAGAACATCCAGATATTTTTGTTTTACCTTTTTATGGTGAGCCAGTTACTATTAATTTTGGTAATGAAAGACAATTACAGGATGCTGCTGATACTATTAACAACATGGTGGAAGATGTTGAAAAGCTCGATCCTTGGGTACAAGCTACTTTTGGAATTGAAGGGGTTGGGGAAGGTTTAGTAATGTATCCTGACACTGACAAAGTAGTAGAGCGAGATAAATATACTGACCTTATATTTAAAGCCAAAGGAATTAAACATCAGGTAGTCAAAACTAAAACCCCAGTATCGATTACTCCCGAAAAAGTCCAAAATATTGCAGAATTTACCGCACTATTTGTGACCGAAGCCAGGTTATTACAAGCAGTCACAGAAGCTTGTGATGGAGAATATGATATCAAGAAAATTGGTAACTTTCTTAAATGGATCTCTCTCGATATTCAGAAAGAAAGTGTTGCAGAATTAGAAGCAGCAGGATTAACTTGGAAAGAAGTGAATAAATCCATCACCAATGATGCTAAAAAATGGTATCAAACAAAAATTGTTACTAGTTAAATTATTGAGCGCGGTTACGGTTGTAATCGCGTATTTTATAATATATAAGTTCTTTATCTTGACTTATATAATAAAACAATGAATATCTATGACTGGATAGTAATAGGAGCAGGAATAACAGGATCAGCACTAGCTTATGAATTGAGCAAGAAACAGTTTAAAGTTTTACTGTTGGAAAAAGATACTATTGCTGATAATGCTACAGTTTATAGTTATGGTGGGCTGGCTTACTGGTCAGGAACAACAGAGTTAACTCGCCAATTAGGTCAAGAAGGGATAGAGTTACACCGTCAATTATCAGCAGAGTTGGACGGAGATACGGAATTTAGAGAATTAGATTTATTACTTACTTGCGATCGCAATGACCATCCAGAAACCATAGCTAAAAATTATGCTAATTTTACTATTAAACCAGACATACTAGATATTAAACAAGCTTGCGAACTTGAACCACTACTTAATCCTAATGCTATATCGGGAGCTTTAAGACTTCCTCATGGTCATATTCATTCCCAGAAAACCGCCATAGCTTATCAACAAGCTTTTCTGCGTCAGGGAGGAAAGATTATTTATGAGAGAGTCGATCAACTTTTGCAAGAGGGGGAAACTATCACAGGAGTTGTGACGGAAAAAAACACTTATCACTCTGCTAATACTGTAATGTGCGCTGGTGGTTTAAGTCGTCGTCTTTTAACTGATGCTGGTATCTCTAGTAAGATTTATTTTACCCACAGCTTACTAATTAGAACTCCTCCTACAGATATCAAACTCAGCACTATAGTAATGCCAGCAGTGCAACAAAGATTTACTTTAGAAGCTAGAGCGGAAGAGTTAACAAAAGAGTCTGGTTGGGATAATTATCAGGATGATTTGCTAGAGTCGATTCTCGATGCTGGTGCTGTACAGTTTCTTGATGGTAGTCTGTGCTTAGGTCAAATTAGCGCGTTGGCAACTAATCCAGAAGCAAAACTGGATACAGAATTGGGAGAGTCAGCAATTCGCAAGAAAGTAGGCATTATACTACCTATGTTGGGAAATATAGCAGGAACTTGTGAAACTTGTCTAGTAGCCTTTACAAATCGAGAAGTTGCTGTTGTGGGGAATGTTAAAAATATTTCAGGAATTTATCTTTTTAATGGCTTTACCAGTACTCTAGTTTTTGCACCACCTCTTGCTAAACATTTTGCCAATTGGGTAGCAGGAGAAAATAGTGAGATTATAGAGCAGTTGAATTGTGGTGTTGAGTAAAAACTAATGAATTATTGGTTAATGAAATCTGAGCCAAAGACTTATAGCATTCAAGACTTAGCAGCAGATAAAACAACAATTTGGGATGGTGTCAGAAATTACCAAGCGAGAAACTTTTTACGACAAATGAAGTCAGGAGATATGGCTTTTTTCTATCATTCCAATACAAAATTACCTGGTATTGTGGGATTAATGAAAATTATTGAAACTAATGTCATCGACCCTACCCAATTTGATCGCACCAGCAAATATTATGACCCAAAATCCACTCAAGATGCACCCCGTTGGCATACAGTTACAGTAGAATTTGTTAAAGAATATTCCCAACCCATTTATTTAAGTAACCTCAAGCAAAACTATAGTGGAGATGAATTGTTACTAGTGAAAAAAGGCAATCGTTTATCAGTAATGCCAATTCAATTAGAGATAGCAAAAAATATCTTAAACCTGAGTGAAAATAATAGGGAATAGGGAATGGGGCGGGAAGGAGACTTCATTAGAAAACCGATCTATTTTGGGTTCAATACCTAGATCTATTAAGTCTCCTCCCGGGGGGAATGGGGATTGGGGAATGGGGATTGGTGATTGATTGTTATTACATCCGGAGCTTTGGGACTTTTGAATAGGTAAGAGGTAATAGGGAATAGGGAATAGGTAATAGGTAATACCAAGTTGCACTCGCTCTTTATCATTTTATTATTTGCGTTCTTCTTTGCGTCTTTGCGTCTTTGCGCGAGATAATATGATCCTATGACAACGCAACTTAGTATAAGAGGTAAGAGGTAAGAAACACAAAAGGATTTGATAGTTAAAGATGAAAACTACTAGTTGCAAAATGGACGCGGTTTAATACAATCAATCGCCAAAGTCGCTCATTTCAGATAGTATCAATTGTCAATTACAAACGAAAGTGAGATAATGCTCATGGAATATATCACTAGAGGCTTTACATGATCATAAGAAGATTGATCTTGGCTTTTTTAACCTTGCTTGCTGTCGTTAATATTTTCGATTCTTTAAACCGTAGCTTTTCTGAACCTCAGATTCAAAGCAGACTGGAACTATATCAAACGAATTTAGTACTTAGAGTATCAGATTTCCACATTGATGAGAGTAACCAAAATTTCAGCCAGTCTATTGAAGGAATTATTGGGGAAAATCCTTACGGTAATGCTGTTAAACAATACCAAAAAGCCAAAAAAGAAGCTGAACTCGCTCGTGATAACTTCCAGAATCAAATAGAATCATTATCTGTTGCTGATAATAAAGATGATAATCTTCAAGCTATTTCCGATACTCAGATTAACCAAAAATCTCTTCAAATACAACAATTAAAGAACCAAAATACTGAACTAGAAAATTTCATAGATGAAATAGATTTAAAGACAGGAATTTTATTAGCAACGGAAGAAAAAACCGAAAAAGCTTTGACGCTTTGGCAAAAACTTCTAAATCGTGTTGAGGATGGAGAAGACGCATATTATCAAACAGCTTTAGTATTAAATAACCTCTGGCAAAATCAGCCTAAAGTTACTAGTGATGCTCAATCTACTATTAAAAATAATCTAGATGGTTGGTTTCGCGATCGCGCTTTAGCAAAACTTTATGAAGTACAAGATGATACCAGTAGTTTATCTTTGCTAGAAAATCAGCAACAAGAAGCAGCAAATAATGCCATTATTAAACTATCTATGATTAGTGGAATTCCCATAATAGGGGGATTTACTGGAGTTATCTTAGTTATCTTTTTAGTTGCTCAACTATTTATCAAGCAAGAAAATTCTATTTTAGCTATTAACAGTAATAAAGCTTGGGAAACTCCTTGGAATTGGGAAATTACTTGGCAAGTATTGATAGTTGGCTTTTTCTTTGTCGGACAATTTATCTTACCTTTGCTTCTAGGGATTACAGGTTTAAATCCTGGTGACTCTAGCCTCAGAATTAAAGCTCTGTATGTTTTGTTTACTTACATTTTAATGGCAACAGGAGGAATTATTGTCTTATATTTATCCGTCAAATCCTTTTTGCCTTTACCTGAAACTTGGTTTAAATTGAAGTTAAAAAGTAATTGGTTTGTCTGGGGATTTGGTGGATATTTAGTAGCCATTCCTGCGGTATTATTCATCTCTTTAATTAATCAACAAATATGGCAAGGACAAGGAGGAAGTAACCCCTTACTTTATCTAGCTCTACAAGCTCAAGACAAGGTAGCTTTAACCATATTTTTTATTACAGCTTCGATCGCAGCACCAGTCTTTGAAGAAATTATGTTTCGGGGTTTCTTGTTGCCTTCTTTAACTCGTTATCTCTCTGTTTCCACTTCCATTATGATTAGTGGTTTGCTCTTTGCGATCGCCCATTTAAGTTTATCAGAAGTGCTACCTTTAGCTACATTAGGAATAATTTTGGGAATAGTTTATACAAGGTCGCGCAACTTACTTGCTCCCATGTTATTACACAGTTTATGGAACAGTGGCACTCTACTAAGTTTATTTGTTTTAGGCAGTGGCAGTTAAATCAATCTTTTTAATTATTATAATTGCTCACATAGTACCCTAAAGCGATCGCCTCGATGTTCAAAACTGAGATATTGATCGAAACTTGCACAAGCAGGAGATAATAAAACTACGGCAGCATCTTTTTCTTTAGCTAGATCGACACTTCTAGTAACAGCATTTTCAAGAGTTTCCACAATTTCATAGCGATCGTAATTATATTCTTGTAATCTCTGAGCCAACATAGGCGCAGCTTCCCCAATAAGTAATACGGCTACTGCTTTAGCTTGAATTTGCTGTATCCAAGCTGTATAATCTCCTTCTTTAGCTTCTCCTCCAGCAATGAGAATTGTAGGAGACTTTACCGCAGCCAAACCCACTTCTGCTGCATCATAATTAGTTGCCTTACTATCGTTAATATAGTCAACTCCTTGATAGGTGCGAATATACTCCAACCGATGGGGAATACCAGAAAAAGTCGCCATAGCCGTAGCGATAGCATTTTTATCAATTCCTGCTAATTTAGCTGCTGCTACCGCTAGAAGTAAATTCTGTTGATTATGCAACCCAGGCATTTTAAACAGAGAAATTGGTAAAATCAACTCTCCAAAAGCTACCACCCAACTATCTTGGATATAAACTCCTAAAGCGCGATCGCATAATAACTCATCTTTTCCTGCAATACTAGTCCAATAAGCATTTTGCCATTCTTGCTTGCCAATTTGATGCAAATAGGGATCATCTCCATTAAATATTTGTTTAGGACAACGACGCAACAGAGAAGCTTTAATTTGATAATAATTATCTAAAGTTCGATGACGACTGAGATGATCAGCAGTAAAAGTAGTCCAAATTCCGATCTTTGGCTGAAGTTCAACAGAAGATTCAATCTGATAACTACTCAACTCTGCTATTATCCAATCCAATTTAGAATCAGAATTGAAGTGAGTAAGAGCCAATTCACAAGCAGCATAACCAATATTGCCACAAGCAGGAGCATTTAAGCCAGCAGCCTTAAAGATAGCAGCAATTAAAGCTGTAGTAGTAGTTTTCCCGTTAGTACCAGTAATTCCCACCCAAGGAATATCTTTAAGATAACGCCAAGCCAACTCAATTTCCCCGATAGTATCAATACCTTGCTCTCTAGCTTCTACAAGTAAAGGAATATTCCAAGGTACACCAGGACTAACAACTACGAGGTCACAATTGAGTTTTTTTTGCTGACCTAATTCAACTTTAATACCACTTCCTTCCAACTCTTGTATTGACTTCTGCAATTCTACAGCGTTGGGACGAGATAAAATTTTAGCTTCTGTAGCAGCATCACTCAAAATCACATCCCAACCATCTTGTTTCAGTAGTTTTGCAGCAGCAATTCCCGATCTTCCCAATCCGATAATTTCAGCGTACCCCATATTCCACCAATACTCATTTTGAAATACCAATATCTTATTTCAGAAAAATTCTAGAAAAAAACCATCGACTGTTAACATTCAGCAACCGATGGCTATGAGGATATGGTGAAGAAACTAAGCAGCCAAAACAAAATCTACTTCATCTGCACCATCAGTTTCTCCTTGTCCAGAGATAAGCTGTTCTCCATTCACCTCTATCGCAAAAGAAGTGCCATCTAAACTGAGATTATAATCAGTAGCATCTTCTGTATAACCAACACTAGCAACCATTTCACGACCAGCATCAGTGTATTTAAACGCTAACATTTGGTTTTTATCTTTTTTATTGTCTCGCGCCCAAATTACCATGTATTGTTCTCCCTGAAAATCAAAGATTTTGGGGGGACGAGTTGGAACATAGCGACCAGGATCGCCAAAACTCTTATCTAAAAAATCTTGCACTGATTCTGGCTCTACTGTTGCATATGCTACCTCATCGGGTTCTGTTGCTTCCGCATCTCCCTCTGCTTCATCAACCACTTCTTCCTGATCTCGATTGCGGAAGTAATCTACTGCTTTTTTAGTGGCGATCGCACCTACAGCAGCAATCCCCGCACCAATCAAAATGTTTCGTAGTTTACTCATTGTTTCTCCACAAGAATTTAGCAAAAATCTGATTCAGTTAATAGTTAAGCAGCATTTTGGTATGTTTCTGGATCATTGTGAGTATTTTTTAACAAACAACTTTTAACTAATTAAAGCGGGTTTTTTGGGTATAAATTCTCACCTTCTCAGGATATGCAAGCACTCTTGTTGGGGAATAATAGCTAATAACTAGCGAGCCAAAGCTTTAATAGTTAGAGGTTTTGGGAGTGGTTCTTAGTGGTCTATAATGTACACAGTATAAAATTTTACTTAAATTAACTTAAAAAATAGTTACTTTTTGCAAATTTATTTGATAAATTTTAATATAGTACAATTACAAGCAATAAAAACTATAGAGAGAAATCAACAATGGGTAAGAACGACTTTTTCCTAGAACCAGATGACGCTCAAACTATGGGCGATATCAATTACATGAGAAAATCCGTAAGAGTTAGAAGAACTTTTCCTAAAACCTTAAAAAACAAAGATGGTTTTGCAGTAGAGAAGCAAGTTTCTGCAACAGAAGATATTTCCTTATCAGACAGAAACAGAGGTATTCAATCTCAATCTAATAACTTCTTTACTGCACCTGCTGCACCTGCTGCACCTGCTACTCCTTCTACTCCTGAAGTCAACAACACAACTTCTCAAGAAACTAATATCACTCAGCCAACTCCAACCCCAGAAGAGCGTCGTCAAACAGACACTAGTATGGATATGTTCTTGAATATGGCTCGCAATATTAGAAACAGACGATAGTCTGAATAGAAGAAATCAGCGAATCTATCGTTATTTTTTATTTTTTAATTCAGCAGTTGATTACGTAATTAATTACTGGGTATCAAAGTTTTGTACTGAGAACCCAGTCTTTTTTTTTACACTTATCATTAAAATCCTAGGTTATATTAGCGATAGCTCAGTTAATCGCTTTTTTCAAGAATTTAATGACCTATAGCCTCAGAATTGCTGATATTCCTCCTACTGAACGTCCTAGAGAAAGATTGCTCGAAATAGGTGCTAAAAATCTCACTACAGCAGAACTTTTAGCCATCCTACTCAGTACAGGTCAAGGTAAAGGTAAACTATCAGCTATCGGTCTGGGACAACATATATTAACTCAGCTAAGTCAGCATAAAAGAAACCCCCTCGACACATTGCGAGAGGTTAGACCTCAAGAATTAATGGAAATTCCTGGTATTGGTCCAGCAAAAGCAGCCACGATTGTAGCTGCTGTGGAGTTAGGAAAAAGAACCTTTCAGTTTCGCCCCAATCAACGAGCCTCAATTGATAGTCCTACTGCTGCTGCTGCTGCTTTGAGTCACGATTTAATGTGGCAACAGCAAGAAAGATTTGCCGTATTAATGCTTGATACCAAAAATTGCCTAATTGGAACTCAGGTAATTACTATCGGAACAGCTACAGAAACATTAGTTCATCCCAGAGAAATATTCAGAGAGTCAATCAAACAAGGTGCAACCAAGCTAATTATTGCTCACAATCATCCTTCTGGTAACTTACAGCCTTCTCAAACAGATATTGAGTTAACCCAACAGCTATTACAAGGGGCGCAGTATTTAGAGATTCCGATCCTAGACCATATTATTTTAGGTAATGGCAATCATAACAGTCTCAGACAGGGACAATATGTATATTTGTGGCAAGATGCGGATTAGACTTTAACCAGTTATCAGTTATCAGTTATCAGTTATCAAGTATTGGATGGAGACCGTTCCCTAATTGAAACATACAGCTAGAGGAAGCTGGGGTATAAGAGACCCTTAATAAAAAATTAAACTGTTCACTGTTCACTGTTCACTCTTTACTGATAACAGAAAGTATGAGGGATGAGAAAACAGTGAAAGTAAATTATTTCCTCATCCTTCATCCTTTATTACTTATCCTTTAAGAGCGCGAGCTATGTCAAACTTCACCTAATCAGCATTGTTACGATACCAATCAATAGTATTTTTTAATCCTTGACGAAAATCAGTTTTTGCCACAAAACCAAACTTTTCTTTAGCTCGATTAGTATCCAAACAACGACGGGGTTGACCATTGGGTTTGTCAGTTTCCCAAACAATTTCCCCTTCAAACTCCATCAGTTCACAGATTAGTTCTACCAGATTCCGAATTGATATTTCATCATTAGTCCCTAAATTTACAGGAGCAGATTCGTTATATTTCTGAGTAGCCATCACAATACCCCGTGCTGCATCAGTAGAATATAAAAATTCACGGGTTGGACTACCATCTCCCCAAACAGGAAGTTGCTTCTCTCCTTGTTGTTGTGCTTCATGTATTTTACGAATTAAAGCAGGAATCACATGGGAACTTCTGAGATCGAAATTATCTTCAGGACCATATAAATTTACTGGTAAAAGATAAATCCCGTTGAAGCCATATTGTAAACGGTAGGATTCTAACTGTACTAATAGAGCCTTTTTAGCAATGCCATAGGGAGCATTAGTTTCTTCAGGATAGCCATTCCAAAGATCGTCTTCCTTAAAAGGAACAGGAGTAAATTTGGGATAAGAGCAAATTGTTCCGACACAGACAAACTTGCTAACACCACTGTGATAAGCAGCGTCAATTAACTGCGCGCCCATCATCAAATTATTGTAAAAAAGCTCTGCTGGTTTGTCCTGATTCAGTCCAATACCCCCTACATGGGCTGCTAAATGGATGACAATATCTTGTTGTTCTACGGCTTTTTTACAGCTATCAAGATTTCTGAGGTCACAATCTCGCGATCGCGGTATAGTAATTTTATCAGTAGTAGCTCCAGCTTGACACAATTGTTCTACTACTTGTTTGCCGAGAAATCCAGAACCACCAGTGACGAGAATCCGCTTATCGTTCAAATCCAGCATTATTGTTGCATCCTTGATTGACTTACATCAGAGCAATCATATTTTAATCTACTGTTAAGGCTACACCTTGACGAATGTGAGCGTTATCTGAGCTATCTATATTGTTTTCTGTTCCATCAGGACTAGGCAAACCTAGCACTGCAAAATCAGCATTTACCATCAGCTTAACTAATCCTTCAAAAGTCACAGAAGGTTCCCAACCCAATTTTTCTTTAGCTTTACTGGGGTCGCCAATCAGCAAATCTACTTCTGCTGGACGTAAATAACGTTTATCAAAAGCTACATAGTCTTCCCAATTCAGATTAGCGTAATTAAAGGCAATATCCAGAAATTCTCGAATTGAGTGAGTTTCTCCTGTAGCCACTACATAATCATCTGGTTTATCTTGTTGGAGCATCAACCACATAGCTTTAACATAGTCTTTGGCGTAGCCCCAATCTCTTTTAGAGTCTAGATTACCCAGATAGAGTTTTTTCTGAGTTCCAGCGACAATTCTCGCTAAAGCTCTCGTAATTTTACGAGTTACAAAAGTTTCTCCTCTTCGGGGAGATTCATGATTAAATAAAATACCGTTACAGGCAAACATATCGTAAGACTCACGGTAATTTAGAGTTTGCCAATGAGAATAGACTTTGGCACAAGCATAAGGACTACGGGGATAGAAAGGAGTTGTTTCTTTTTGGGGTACTTCTTGAACTTTGCCAAACATCTCCGAAGAACCAGCTTGGTAGAACCTGACTTCAATACCTGTACGTTTCCGATAGTCGCGGATTGCTTCTAATAGACGCAATGTTCCCATTCCTACTGCATCTACAGTATATTCTGGAGAGTCAAAACTAACCCTAACGTGAGATTGCGCCCCTAAATTATAAATTTCTACTGGCTTAACTTCTTCTAAGATTCTTCTTAATGTTGTCCCATCAGTCAAATCTCCATAATGCAGAAATAGTTTAGCATCTGAATTATGAGGGTCTATATATAGATGATCAATCCGATCTGTGTTGAAGGTGGAAGTTCGGCGAATAATACCATGAACTTCGTATCCTTTTTCTAGCAATAATTCACTTAAATAAGAACCATCTTGACCAGTAATACCTGTAATTAAGGCTCGTTTGGGTTCACTCATACTCTATAATTCCTGATTGTATTTTTATTGCAATCTCCAAAAAGTATTGCATAGTAAGCAACAGCTTAGTAATTATAAAAATTACACTTGTGTTACTAAGTAACTTGACGCAACTTATCAGTTCTTCTTTAATAAATTAACTTAAATGTTTACCGATTGCCCCTAATAAATTAGAAATTGTTAGTCATTAGTACTTAAAAGAGTTGCTGCTGACTTAACTTAGCAATAAAGGGTAGGACTTTAAAATGATTTATTTTGGTAACAATCGGTTCTAGAGCAATAGTACTATTTAGTTAATAAGCACCATTATTATGGGGAAAAAGGACTATTCCTATGGTTTTGATGATAATCCAAAGGTCTAATAACCAATTATGGCTAGTAGCATAATAGACATCTATTTTCACTCTCTTGGGATAAGGAATGTCGTTTCTACCTGATACTTGCCATAATCCAGTAATTCCTGGTTTGATTTTTAAGACTGTATTGATATGACGACCATACTTATATAGCTCTTCGGGTACGAGAGGTCTAGGGCCGATTACGCTCATATCCCCCTTTAAAACATTCCAAAATTGGGGAAATTCGTCTAAGCTAGTCAGACGTAAAAAATGTCCTATTTTAGTGATTCTGGGGTCACGTTTCAGCTTAAAATTATCCCTAAATTCCTGGCGCATTTGGGGAGATTCTGCCATCATAGCTTCTAGCATTTCGTCTGCATTAGTGACCATGGTACGGAATTTAATACAGTTAAAAGGCTGGAAATCTTGACCAATTCTCTGCTGAACATAAAATATGGGTCCTGGCGAACTCAGAGCAATTAATATTGCCAGAACCAAATACACAGGAAAGAAGACAATCAGAATTAATAAGGAAAAAACAATATCAAATAAACGTTTAGCAACGTCTCCGTCTAGAGCTTTTAAGGATAAACCTTGAGGCTTTCTCGGATTAGCAAAAGGTCGAAACCCTTTTTTGAGAAACCTTCTGGAACTTTTGACGGAGTCAAATTGGCTGTTAGTAGCAGTCATCTCACTCCTTCACATCACACACACCACATAATCCCAATAATAAAGCTAGAAAGAGCAATCACCACCCAAAATTTGAGCAATTTGTGATTTTAAATCTCTTTGTGCTGATTATGGGAGTAGAATTCACGACAGCAGTTATCGAGAAATTCTTGATAAGACTTTTGAAATATGGAAGAACTAAATTTAGCTGCTTGTAAGCAACATTGTTCTGAACTGATTTTACTGGCAACTTGTTCAAATGTTTCAACTGCTTGGACTATTGCTGTTGCAGTTTGTACTGGAAACAATAAACCAGTACCAGTTTGGGGATTTTGACGAATATCTTTTACTGTTTCTAAAGCACCTCCTCCTCCGTAAGCAATTACGGGTGTTCCACAAGCTTGAGCTTCTACTAAAGCAATACCAAAATCTTCACAAGCAGCATAAACAAATGCCTTAGCTTTTGCCATATACTCCTCTACTACATTATGGGGTTGTAAGCCCATGACTTGCACATTGGATTTGGCTAACCGACCAATTAAACTTAGGTCAGAACCAGAACCAATTACCACTAGAGGCTTCTTTAACTGGTTGAATGCCTCAACGATTAAAGCTACTTTTTTATAACTCACCAAACGACATACTGTAAGATAAAATTCCGCTTTTGGCGATCGCAATTTGGCTGACTTATTAAATCTTTCTATTGCTACTGGAGGATAAATTACTTTAGCCCTCCGACGATAGCAACGCCATATACGACGGGCGGTATGATGAGAATTAGCAATAAAATAATCCACTCGATTAGCAGAAATTACATCCCATTGACGTAGTTGGTGCAAGATATATCTTGTGGCAATACCAGCAAGACCTGAACCTCTTTTATCTCCTTGAAGATAATCAAAAGTCAAGTCCCAAGCATAACGCATCGGGGTATGACAATAGCAAATGTGTAACTGATGAGGACTGGTTAACACCCCTTTGGCTACTGCATGGGAAGATGATAGTATCACCTGATATTCCCTTAAATCTAACTGTTCGATCGCCAGAGGCATTAGAGGTAAGTATTTTTGTACACCATTGCGAGCTAAGGGAAAATGTTGCAAAAAGGTACTACCAATTTGGCGTTGATAAAGATAACTATCGGGGTTAACCGACTCAAAATCAATTAAAGCGTAGAGATCGGCATCTATAAACTTAAGTATTTCTTGGACTACCAACTCTGAACCCCCTGTAGCTTTTGGGGTCAACCACTCATGAACTAGAGCATATTTGTATTGCGAAGAGTCGGAATAATTAATATCCAATGTTTTAGAACAACATGGTAAATTTCCAGGGATTTTAGCATATCTGATCATGGAAGTATAGATAGTCGGTACATTAGTACAAAAATATCTTGCGATACCGTATTAGAAAGAAATATTAAAATCAATGGTGTTTTAGGCTTGTGAGGTGAGTACTTTAAGATTGAAGGAGTAAAAGAGGAGTGAGCTAAACCTTTTAAGAGGCAATAAATTTTGAGACGGTTATTAGAAAGTCTAGTTATTTGGATTCAGAGTAAACGAAGCGGGGACGCAAATTGCTGAAGAAGATTTACTAGAGTGGTTAAGTGATTACATCAAAATCCATAAGCAAAAGCCACTCCATAAAGCTGAACAAGAAGTTGGAAAATTTCTAGATTTTATTGGCAAACGTACATAGTTACTCAACGAACAAAGTTCTGAACTTATACCAATTATCAAAAGTAACAAGAGACTTAGTAATGAGGCAAAAGGCAATCTTGCAATAGCCAAAAGCCTAAAATAACAAAGTATTTGGCAATTTATTTTAATAAAAAATAAATTGTCTATATATCTAGCTATTTTCGATAATTGGTATTACCTATTACCTATTACCTTTCCTCTGCACAAGCTAATAATCAAAAAAACTCAATAATAGAGATAAAAAAATGAACTGTAATTATGAGAATAGAATCATTAAAAATTAAAAAATATCGCTGTTTGCAAAATATTGAAATTAATAATATGCCAGCGTTTTGTGTCCTTGTGGGAGCGAATGGAACTGGAAAGAGTACTTTTTTTGATGTTTTTAGATTTTTACGAGATGCTTTAAAAAATAATGTTCGTCAAGCTTTGCAAGTTAGAGGTGGTTATAAAGAGGTTATTACCAGAGGACATGAAAATGAGGATATAGAATTTGAAATAAAATTTCGGATGAAAATCATAGATAAAGAAAGATTAGTGACTTATGTTTTAAAAATTGGACAAGAAAAAAATAGACCTGTAGTGAAACGAGAGATATTACGTTATAAACGAGGTTCTTATGGTTCTCCTTTTCATTTTCTAGATTTTCAATACGGTCAAGGATATGCGATTCTTAATGAAGAAGATTTCGATAAACCTGATGAAGAACTACAAAGGGAAGAACAAACCTTAGAATCAAAAGATATTCTTGCGATTAAAGGATTAGGGCAATTTAAAAGATTTAAGGCTGCAAGTGCTTTTAGATTATTAATAGAAAATTGGTACGTATCAGATTTTCATATTACTGATGCTAGAGGTATTAAAGATGCTGGTTATGCGGAACATTTATCAAAAACTGGAGATAACTTACCCCTAGTTGCTCAATTTTTATATGAAAGTTATCCAGATATTTTTAATACTGTTTTGGAAAAAATGAAACAAAGAGTTCCTGGTGTATCTCAAATAGAAGCTAAAAATACAGAAGATGGTCGCCTAATTTTGCGGTTTCAAGATAGTGCTTTTAAAGACCCTTTTATTGCTAGATATGTTTCAGATGGAACAATCAAAATGTTTGCTTATCTAGTATTATTATACGATCCTAATCCCCATCCTCTTCTATGTGTAGAAGAACCAGAAAATCAATTATATCCTTCTTTATTATCTGAACTAGCAGAAGAATTTGCTGCATATACTAGGAAAGAAGGACAAGTTTTTGTGACGACTCATTCCCCAGATTTTATTAATGCTGTGGAGTTAGACAATATTTATTGGTTAGAAAAGAAATCGGGAATAACTAATATTTATAAAGCATCTGAGGACGAAATTCTGAAAGGCTTAGTAAAGGAAGGAGATTTCCCTGGTTATCTTTGGAAACAAGGATTATTTGGAGATGCTAATCCATAATGAGTTATTATTACCAAATTATTTTTCTTCTAGAGGAACCTTCTATGAAAGAGATGCTGAAAATATTATTACCAAAAATAATTCCTGACAAGATTACTTATAAATGTATTCCTCACGAGGGTAAGCAAGATTTAGAAAAGTCTATTCCTAGAAAATTAAAAGCATTTCCCAAACCAACAAAATTTATTATTCTTCGAGATAAAGATAGTGGTGATTGCCTTAAAATTAAACAACAATTATTGCAATTATGTCAAAAAGCAAATAGACCCGATACATTAATTAGAATTCCTTGTCATGAACTAGAGTCATGGTTTTTAGGAGATTTAGTTGCTGTGGAAAAGGGATTAAAAATTAAGTCGGGAAAATTAGCTAGATTACAAGAGAAAGCAAAATATAGAAATCCAGACAATATTGGCTCTCCTAAACAAGAATTAAGAAAGATTGCACCAAATTATCAACCAATAACTGGAAGTAGAGCGATCGCAAAACATCTTGATCCGGGTAGCAATAATTCTAAAAGCTTTCAGGTTTTTATTCAGGGTCTAAAACAAATAATCAACCAGTTACAAGCAAATATGAATAAGTAATTCGGAGTTTTTAAGATTTGAAAAATTGCGATCGCTGATTCTCCATACAGCATTCAGCAAAATTCTAGAGAATTGCTTAACTCTGAAGAGATTATGACCAATTTCCCCAACAATTTAGAAGGGAATTCTCACAGCTATAGTTTATGGCAGACAAAAAAAGAATTGGTATTCTCACCAGTGGTGGTGACTGTGCAGGTTTAAATGCAGTTATTCGAGCAGTTACTCGTTGTGCTATTAACGTCTATGATTGGGAAGTCTGGGGTATTTGTAAAGCAACTCACGGGTTAATGAGTCGTCCTCCCCAAGCCATTAAATTAGATGTTGCTAAAGTCGATCCTTTACTAACTATTGGGGGAACATTTCTGGGTACTACCAATAAAGGCGATCCTTTTGCTTTTCCCATGACGGATGGCTCATTATGCGATCGCTCTCAAGAAATTATCGAAGGTTATGATAAGTTGGGCTTAGATGCTTTGATTGGTATCGGGGGAGATGGTAGCCTAGCAATCTTACGTAAACTCGCCCAACAAGGAGGAATTAATTTAGTCGGAATTCCCAAAACCATTGATAATGACGTGGGAATTACAGAACGCTCTATCGGGTTTGATACAGCAGTTAATATTGCCACAGAAGCCATTGATCGCCTACATTTTACGGCTGCTAGTCACAGTAGAGTGATGATTGTGGAGGTTATGGGAAGAGACGCGGGACATATTGCACTGAATGCAGGGATTGCTGGAGGGGCGGATATTATTTTAATTCCTGAAATCCCTTATAAATTAGAAAAAGTTTGTGAGCATATCAAAAAAAGACAAGCTCAAGGACAAGATTATAGTATTGCGGTAGTGTCAGAAGCAGTGTGTACTGAATCAGGAGATTTAGTACAGCAAGGACATTTTGCTGACTGTCGTCTCGGGGGAATTGGTCAATATCTCTCAGAAAAGATTACCACTATGAGTGGTGCGGAAACTAGGGTGACAGTATTGGGACATACCCAACGAGGCGGTATTTCTTCTCCCTTAGATCGGATATTAGCTTCCGCTTTTGGAGTAGCAGCAGTAGAATTAATTGCTCAGGAAAAGTACGATCATATGGTGACATGGCAAGAGCGTTCAGTTAAAGCCGTACCTATAGCAGAAGCCATTAAGAATTATCGTGCTGTGGATCCTCAAGATACTTTAGTTAAAACTGCTAAAGGTTTAGGAATTTGTTTGGGAGATTAAGTTGATGGATGAAAAGCTAATTGCGTTCTTGTTGATGGTTAATGGTTGATGATTAATTACTGAATACTGATACCGAGTTTTGCACACCCTCTCGAACGTTTGATTTTTTGTGTTCTTCTTTGCGTACCCCCCTTATTAAGGGGGGTTAAGGGGGATCAAGGGGGGATCATATTATCCTATGACAACGCAACTTAGTCTGAATACTGAATACTGCTTACTGCTTACTGCTTACTAATTAAGGAAGTGAACTAAGGTGAAAAAATTAATTCGCGGTTTAGATGAGTTTCGCCATACCTATGTTCCTACTCATCAAGAACTCTTAACAGAACTTTCTCACGGTCAAAAGCCTAGAGTTTTGTTTATCACTTGCTCTGATTCTCGAATCGATCCCAATCTAATTACCAATGCTGATGTGGGAGAATTATTTGTGATTCGCAATGCAGGTAATATTATTCCTCCCTATGGTGCAGCTAATGGAGGGGAAGGAGGAACTTTAGAGTATGCAATTCATGCTCTAGATATTCAGCAAATCATAGTGTGTGGACATTCTCATTGTGGCGCAATGAAGGGACTACTGAAGCTAAATCAACTTCAAAAAGATATGCCCTTGGTTTATGATTGGCTCAAACACGCAGAATCAACACGCCGTCTGGTAACAGAAAATTATCTAAATTACTCAGACGAAGAATTAATCGAGATTTTAGTCGCAGAAAATGTTTTGATTCAGATTGCCAATCTTAAAACTTACCCAGTGATACAAGCAAAATTGCATCGGGGTCAACTACACATCTACGGCTGGATTTATCATATAGAGACGGGAGAAGTTTTAGCCTATAACGAAACAAATCATACTTATGTATCTCCCCAAACTCAACTGTTAGAAGAAAGTAACGAGAATTCAAGACTGAATTATTCTAGGACTCATGCTCCCCCAGTAGCTTGTGAACTCCTACCAGCTTCGGATTTATCCCTTCCAGAAGAGACTAATCAATGGCGAGCTTTAGATAGGATCGCCCAAGTCCGCAGTAAATTAGACTTTTTACTCCAAATAAATCCTCAATCTCCCCAGGAAGCGCAGAAGACAATGCGATCGCTGTGTGAGATCTTTGAAACAGCCACCCAACAGGGGATGAGTCCAGGGGAGTTACAAGCTTATCACTATAGATTTGCCGAAAAAATCCAAATTTGGGCAAAGACGATCTACTCTCTGAAGGATTGACCTCAAATATGAGATTATAAGTAGGCTGTATCACTATCACCTTACTGTTTATGGATAGCACTACCGTATCTCAAGAAGAAATAGCTGCTGCGTTAGAAACTCCTGTGGATTTTAACTTTGAGCTTCCGGATCCTGAAGATGAAGCCATAGAAGAATTTGATTTTCAGCAGCAATTAGATGCGGTATGGCAAGTCTGCGATCGCTTCGATCTGCAAACCGATATTTGGCGCGGACGGATTCTAAGAGCAGTAAGGGATAGAGAAAAGAAGGGAGGAGAAGGTAGAGGCTCAGGATTTCTTAATTGGCTCAAAAATCGCGAAATTACCAAGTCTCAAGCCTATGCTTTAATTCAATTAGCTAACAGTGCAGATACTCTTTTAGCAGAAGGACAATTAGACCCTACTAGTATTAATAATTTTAGTAAACGGGCATTTGTGGAAACTGCTAAAGCCGATCCAGAAGTGCAAAAGCTAGTAAGTGAAGCTGCTCAAAAAGGCGATCGCATTACTAGAAGGGAAGTGAAACAACTCTCTGATGAGTGGACGGCTATGACTTCAGAATTACTCCCTGAAGAAGTCAAGGAAAAAGCAGCAGCAGGTGCATTACCACCCCGTCATCTTGCTCCTTTGGTGCGAGAAATGGAGAAATTACCCGATCTTCACCTAGAAGGTATCAAAAAGGAAGTTGCAGATAGTCCTGATATTGATACGGTTAAGTTAATGACCTCAGAGGCGAAAAACCTGGCTAAATACCTTGATTCTGCTGCTCAAGTACAAACTATTAGAGATGGTAATGTTGACATGGAATTGGCTCTAGACGAAGCCATGCGGTTAAATTGTGTTAATACTGCTGCGGATTTAGTCAAACAAGCTACTAACCTGGAACAACTTGTCGGAAAACTCTATACTACCTGGAAGCGAATGGGCAATGTCGCAGATCGCCTCTATGTAGAGACTGGCGCATCTAATCCTCATCTGCGATCGCTCCTTAACTGTTTGGAAAGTTTAACTAATGAAACAATCCAAGTAAAGTTAGATGATGGTGGAGAAAAAATAGTTAGGTTAAAGATAATTAGTGATGGGAATAATCGAGAATTTTGATTAATTTGTAGTTCTTAAATGACTTACTATAGCTTCCAATCCCAGAATGTAGCTGTTACTACCAAAGCCACTTATCTGACCAATTACAACTGGGGCAATGTAGGAATGATGGCGGAATTCTTCGCGACGATAAATGTTACTCAAATGCACTTCTACAGTAGGAATATTGACCCCCGAGATAGCATCTCTTATAGCTACACTAGTGTGGGTATATGCTGCTGCATTGATTATAATTCCTTGGTGTTCTAGGGGAGCTTTGTGAATTGCATCTACTAAGTCCCCTTCATGGTTAAACTGCAAGCACGAAACTTGCACTTGCAGCTTATTTGATTCCTCTGTTAAGGATTGGTTAATTCCTTCAAGAGTTACTGAGCCATAAACTTCAGGTTCTCTAGTTCCCAGGAGATTTAAGTTTGGCCCGTGTAGCACTAAAATACTAAGCCTAGACAATACTCAATTCTAAAATGAAATTTTATTAACGGTAATTACGATGACGAGGGTCTTTTACTGGTATAGGTATCAGTTCTGGCTCTGTTTCAGTTTCTGACCCTGCTAGGACTTCAATTAATTTCTGGGCCCACTCTTTCAGTTTTTCCAGTAGTTTTTCTAAATAGTCCATCGAATAGACGGCTCCTCTGTTTTAATTTACACTACTTATATTGGTTTTGCCTTATGGCTAAAAAAGCTCCTACTTGTATGTTTTAAATAGGTTAGACTTCTACTTATTTTTAGACGACAGCCCAAAAAAAACACTTAATAGGGGTGAATTTATGTTTTAGACTTACTATTTACAGTAGCACAAATTAGCAGTATGAACAGAATTTCTGTAGTGCTTTCGCCGAAATAAAGAGTTTTGCATGATCGAATGACTGTAATTTTGCCGATTCGGATAGGTATTGTTGCTTAACTTCTCATCTTAGGCATTAAGATTTATTGCACCGTAGCTTACCGAAACGATTAAAGTAGCAAGCTGAAATATGTGTTCGGTATTGAGATAGAGAGAGATTGCTCAATTTTTATATTCAGGAAGAAGTCAATGAAATTAGCTTATTGGATGTATGCAGGACCTGCTCATATTGGTACTCTTCGTGTTGCGAGTTCTTTTAAAAACGTCCATGCGATTATGCACGCTCCTTTAGGAGACGACTATTTTAATGTTATGCGCTCGATGTTGGAGCGAGAGAGAAACTTTACCCCTGTTACTGCTAGTGTGGTAGATCGTAAGGTATTAGCAAGGGGTTCACAAGAAAAAGTAGTGGATAACATCACTCGTAAGGATCGAGAAGAACATCCCGATCTCATTGTTTTAACTCCTACTTGTACTTCTAGTATTCTCCAAGAAGACTTACAAAACTTTGTAGATCGCGCTCGAATGGATACTCAGGGAGATGTCTTGTTAGCAGATGTCAACCATTATCGAGTTAATGAGTTACAAGCTGGCGATCGCACTTTACAACAAATCGTAGAGTTTTATTTAACTAAAGCCAAGAAAAAGAATGAATTACCCCAAGAGAAAACCTCTAAACCTTCAGTAAACATAATCGGTATTTCGACTTTGGGTTTTCATAACCAACATGACTGTACTGAACTAAAACGCCTGATGGCTGAGTTGGGAATTGAAGTTAATGAGGTAATTCCTGAAGGTGCATCAGTTCATAATCTCAAAAATCTAACTCGCGCTTGGTTTAACCTTGTTCCCTATCGTGAATTGGGTGTAATGACTGCTCAATATTTAGAAGCAGAATTTAATATGCCTTATGTGGATATTACTCCTATGGGTGTGGTAGAAACCGCAAGGTGTATTCGCAAAATTCAGCAGGTGATTAACGCTCAAGGAGCAACAGCAGACTATGAAGAATACATTAACAATCAAACTCTCTATGTTTCTCAAGCTGCTTGGTTTTCTCGCTCCATTGACTGTCAAAATTTAACAGGAAAAAAAGCAGTAGTCTTTGGTGACACCACCCACGCTATAGCTATGACTAAAATCTTGGCTCGTGAAATGGGTATCCGTGTTGTCTTAGCTGGAACTTACTGTAAATATGATGAAGATTATTTTAGAGAACAAGTAAGTGAATATTGTGATGAGATACTAATTAGTGATGATAACGGAGCAATTGGAGATGCGATCGCTAGAATTGAACCTGCTGCAATTTTTGGCACACAAATGGAACGTCATGTAGGAAAACGTCTGAGTATTCCTTGTGGTGTCATCGCAGCACCAATTCACATTCAAGATTTCCCCATTGGTTATAAACCTTTCCTCGGTTATGAAGGAACAAACCAAATTGCGGATTTAGTCTATAACTCGTTTACTTTAGGAATGGAAGATCATCTTTTAGAAATCTTTGGCGGACACGATACCAAAGAAGTTATTACTAAAAGCATCTCTGCTGATTCTGATTTGAATTGGGATAAAGAAGCTAAAGCCGAATTAAATAAAATTCCTGGTTTTGTTCGCGGTAAAGTGAAACGGAATACAGAAAAATTTGCTCGTGAAAGAGGCTTAAGTGAAATTACTCTTGAGGTAATGTACGCAGCCAAAGAATCTGTAGGAGCTTAGTTTTAAGTAAGCTCATCCCCGTCAATTTTATTGCGGGGATATAACTTCTTACTTGACAGTTACAGTAATTGGATCGGACAGAATTGGACGTTCATGGGGAATATGGGCGTAGTTTCCCAGTAATAATTGCAATTTATGCTCTCCTGGTGGCAAAGTGAGAGTAGTTTCGGTTTGTCCTCCACCAAAATGCCTAATGTGTTCTGTAGCTGGTAAGGATGCACTTAAATCGGGTAATTCTTGGAGATCCACTAACAGATGATGATGTCCTGTATTTTGCTTGTCGATACCAGCAGGTGCAATTCCCATTCCCGATAGTCCAAACTGGACTTGAAAGGAGTTTGGTAAAGTATCTCCATCTGCGGGACTGATAATATAAACTTGTGCATCATCGGGTGCAGGGGAAACTAACTCGTTAGCAGACATTGGTGGTGTTGCTAACCCAAAACCAAATAAAAATGCCGATAAAATGCCAATAAATGCGATCGCGAGTTTCATAATATCTGGTTGATTTAAGTAATATTTAATAATTTTGACACAAAGGGATAAGTCTTGTTTAATCTCCTAACTGACCCTAATAGCTGTGCAGAATAAATTACATAGTGAGGATAAGGAATGGGGACTTGGGGACTTGGGGGACTGGGGAGATTGGGGGACTGGGGGACGGCGGAGAGTGGGGGGAAGTAATACTTATTACTTATTACTTATTACTTATTAATTCATCATGCTTCATCCTTGGGAATAGGGAATAGGTAACACCTGACGCTAAAAATGTGTAAATAATTTTGCCTGGGTACTTAATTAATATTGCGGTGCATTATTAGACTATTAAGAATTGTTTTTACTCATAAAATTAATCAGATCGCTTAATTGAGATACAATTTGACGCACTTGTTGATCTTTGTCAATTTGTTTGGCAATTTTTTCGCAACTATACATTACTGTTGTGTGATCTTTTCCGCCAAATTCTTCCCCAATGCGGGGTAAACTAAGGTCTGTGTGTTGACGCATGAGATACATTCCGATTTGTCGTGCGGTGCTAATTTCTCGACGACGGGAGCTACCTTTTAAGTCTTCTATAGGAACTTTTAATTCTTGAGAAACTACTTTCAAAATAATTTCAGGGGAGGTTGCAACTCTTTCTGCAGGAGGGTTTAATACTGGTGCAATATTTTCTACTGTCATGGGTAATCCTGACATGGAAATATAAGCTATCGCCCGAATTAATGCCCCTTCTAATTCCCGAATATTGGAAGTGCAGCGAGTTGCAATATATTCGATCGCCTCTCTAGACAGACGGATGTTTTCATATTCCGCTTTTTTTTGTAAGATCGCCATGCGAGTTTCCAAGTCGGGTACTTGTATATCTGCTACTAATCCCATAGAGAAGCGAGAAATTAATCTTTCTTGTAGTTTGGGAATTTGATTCGGTTGGCGATCGCTGGCTAATACTACTTGTTTTCCTGCTTCATGGAGAGTATTAAAAGTATGGAAAAACTCTTCTTGGGTATATTCTTTTCCTTCAATAAATTGAATATCGTCAATTAACAAAATATCCGCAGTGCGATAGTGTTCCCGAAAACTTTGCATATTATCATTACGGATAGCAGCAATAAGATCGTTGGTAAACTGCTCTGTAGAAACATAGAACACCTTAGCATTAGAATTAATTTCTAAATGGTAATGTCCAATAGCTTGCATGAGATGAGTTTTTCCTAAACCCACTCCTCCACAGAGAAACAAAGGGTTAAAATCTCGCCCAGGAGACTCTGCTACTGCTAAAGCAGCAGCGTGTGCCATACGGTTAGTAGGACCTACTACAAAGCGATAAAAAGTGTATTTAGGATTTAATTCTGTAGGATTGAGGGGATGGGAAATAGTCTTATGTTGTAAAGAATTGCCGTTAATAAACAAATTATTACCAAACCAGGTGTTATCTCCTCCTTGAGCAGATTTAAGACGAATTTCTACAGTATTTCCTACAATATCTTTAACTACCTCACTAATAGTTTTTAGATAATGCTTTTGTAGATGATTGAGGATAAAAGGATTAGGGGTACAAATAGTTAGACAGTTATTTCTAAAATCTTCTGCTGTAGCTGATTGAATCCAGGTTTCAAAAGTTGGGCGACTCAATTGTCGCTCTAAACGCTCTAAAACTCTTTGCCACAGTTGTTGAGAAGATATTGACACTCTTATTACCGATGTAACCACGATGGAAGAATTGTAACCTAGAAATTAAAGCTCAAATACAGACTATTTAAAAAATGGAAAAACCAATTTTAGATATAGCTCAACTAGGTAATCCCATATTACGCACAAAAGCTAAAGCAGTAACAGATATCACAGACCCCAAGATATCACAACTGATAGACTCTCTGATTGAGACTGCGATCGCATCCAATGGAGTAGGGATTGCTGCACCCCAAGTATCCCAGTCTTTTCGCTTATTTATTGTCGCTTCTCGCCCCAATATCCGTTATCCTGACGCACCCAAGATGCAACCCACAGCAATGATTAACCCCAAGATTATTTCTCACAGTGAGCAAAAGGTTAAAGATTGGGAAGGTTGTTTAAGTGTTCCTGGTTTACGGGGTTTAGTACCTAGATATCAAACTGTAGAAGTAGAGTATCTTACTAGAGAAGGTGTCTTGGAAAGTAAAGTCTTAACTGATTTTGTCGCTCGTATCTTTCAACATGAATTAGATCATCTTGATGGCATCCTATTTTTAGACCGTTTAGAAAGTAACCAGGATTTATATTCAGAAGCAGAATATCAGAAGCGAATTTTTGACAATACAGCAACTGAATTATAGTGCGCAGACATCATAATCTTGGGGAATGGGGAATGGGGAATGGGGGACTTGGGGGACTGGGGAGATTGGGGAGATTGGGGAGATTGGGGAGATTGGGGAGATTGGGGAGACTGGGGGATTGGGGAGAAATAATACTTATTACTTATTACTTATTACTTTATCCTCCATAACAAATGACCAATGACTAATAACTAATAACAAATGAGAAAACTATATTTTTTGTTACCAGGGACAAGAGGTAAATTTGGTGGTGGTGGATTATGGGCGGAGTTGAAAACTGTTAATCTGGTAAAGTGTTTTGCTGAAGCTGAAATTGTTACTTACCGTCAAAGAGAAGACAGTCATCTTTTTTTAACGGATATTCTGCAACAAGAGAATCTGCAAAATATTATTTTTGTCGTGAGTTGGGGTTTTGATGTTCCGAAACTAATCCCAAAATTGCGAGATTACAATGTAATTTATCATGCTCACAGCGCAGGTTACAGTTTTCGATTACCTTCTGATATTCCCATTGTTACGGTTAGTCGCAACACTATGGGTTATTGGGGACAAAAGTCTCCTAATAGTTTAATTTACTATTTACCCAATGAAATAGGAGCGGAATTTTATAATCAGAATTTGACGAGAGATATTGATGTTTTAGTACAGACTCGCAAGTCATCGGAGTATTTATTAACACAATTAATTCCTAAGTTACAATCTCGTTGTCGAGTACAACTGATAGATAGTTATGTAGAAGATTTAGCAGGTTTATTTAACAGAAGTAAAGTTTATTTATATGATTCTGCTGAATACTGGGGAGTAAGTGGAGTAACAGAAGGTTTTGGATTACCACCTTTAGAAGCTTTAGCTTGTGGTTGTCAGATATTTTCTAGTGTTAATCACGGTTTAGCTGATTATCTCGATCCAGGTTTTAATTGTGAGAAGATTGCTGGCTATTCAGTAGAGTATGATTTAAAAAGAATTTTAGCAGCGATTGAAAATAACAATCATTCGCCATTACCTGAGTCATTCTTACAACAGTATAGAAAAGATTATTTAGTAACTAGATTGCAAGTTATTTTACAAGAAATTAATCAATTTTTTGAATTTAAACAGCAGCAACAGTCTGCAATTTCTGATTTAGACTTCTGGCGAATTCGTAAATTATCCTTTATGCGATCGCTAGATAAAGTCAAACGCAAATTTTTTAAAAATTAAATATCTATCTAGTTATTTTTGATTACTAATTGTTAGTTGTTAGTTGTTAGTTGTTAGTTGTTAATTGTTAATTGTTAATTGCTACTCGCTACTTGCTACTTCATCCTTAGTATCCTCCACCCTTCCTTCCTCATCCTTTATCCTTCATCCTTCACTCTTCATACTTCATCCTTCATCCTTCATCCCTTCCTCCTTCATGCTTCATGCTTCATACTTCATCCTTCATCCTTCACTCTTCATACTTCATCCTTCATCCTTCATCCCTTCCTCCTTCTTTCTTTGCTTGTAATTTTAATCTAATCTCTTCGTGGACTTCTTTAGTAATAGGATAGAAATAAGCCAACACTAAACCAATAATCAAAACTACAGTAGGTAAAGGTGCAACAGCAACTCTAATAGCGAGTAATGCACTATCAGGTTGAATGGGGATTTCTCCTCCTGGTGGTCGTTCAATAAATCCTGACCATTCTAAAGCTAATCCTACTAAAAATAGTGCTAAAGCTAAACCAAACTTTTGCAATAAAACCATGAAACTATAAAAAATACCTTCTCTTCTTTGTCCTGTATTGAGTTCATCTAGTTCAATAACATCAGGTATCATTGACCAAGGAACTAGATAAGCTACAGAAACTCCAAAACCTGCTAAAGTTGCCAACAAATATAATTCAGTTGTTTGTTCTGGTTGCAGTAAAAATAAACCACCTTGGGCAATAATCCAAAATCCTGTACCCATATAATAAACTGCTTTTTTACCAATTTTACTACTTACAAATTTCCAGAAAAACAACATAATTAAGGATGTTCCTTGAACGGCGATCGCCACAGTAGGAAAAGCAGCTTCGTCCATTCCCATCCAACTAACTACAAAATAAATTAGGATCGATGCTGTAAGTTGTACTGCTAACCAAGAGCATAAATAAATACCAATAAGATAGAGAAAAGGTTTATTCCTAAAAACAATTTTTAACTGCTCTAGAATCGGGATAGTAGGAGTTGATCCAACAGTATTACGATGTTCAATCGCCTCGCGATCGCATAAATGAGATTCAGTTTTTGCCCAGATTAAAGTAATCCCAAATCCCAATAATTGTAACCCGACTAAAAATCCTAATAACCCAAACAAAATAGCTGAAGCTAAATTGATAATGCTGTAAATTATAGCAATGACTGCAATTCCAATTAAAATATAACCAATATTGCGTTTTAGTGGCTGCTTTAAAATTGGCTCTGCGCCTCGTTCTTGAATCCGAAAAGTACACCAAAATAAAGCAATAATAGATAGTACAGTACTAACTAAACCTAATATTAAATACTGTTGGCGAGGATTGTCAGGATAAGCTTGAAAAATAAACGTCGCCAAAATCAAAGATAGAATACTTCCCCCAATAGAAAAAGCAAAACGAAAACTATTAATATTAGTGCGTTCGTTATAGTCTTGAGTCAACTCTGGGGTTAAAGCTGTGTAGGGTAAATTAACTGCTGTATAAGCTAAATTAAATACAATTGCAATGAGAATATAATATACAAACAAACACCACTGATTAAGATCAGGATCGCTACTAAATTCAGGTACAATCCATTGCAAAAAAAAGAATACCCCAAAAGGAATTGTTCCCCATAACATCCAAGGAATCCGCCTTCCCCATTTGGTGCGAGTGCGATCGCTTAAAATCCCCGCAATAGGATCGTTAATAGCATCCCCAATCTTCCCAATAGCCAAAATACTACCTGCTAAACCAGGAGGTAAACCAGCCACATTAGTAAAAAAATAGAGCAAGAAAAAGACTAAAATATTAGCCGTGATTGCAGGACCCATATCCCCTGAACCATAAGCTAATTTAGTAGTAAAATTAAGTTTTTCGGTTTTCATATTGCTTTTTATCACCCCATCTTCCAGTTAACACTAACCCATCAAGCTATATTCATGACAGATTTATACATCTCTTGGGCAGAATATCACCATAAAATAGAGCAATTAGCAATTAAAATTCATCAATCTGGTTGGAAGAGCGATCGCATTGTTTGTATAGCCAAAGGTGGGTTAAGAGTAGGGGATATTCTTTGTCGTCTCTTCGATCGACCCCTAGCAATACTATCTTGCGCTTCCTACAAAGGTAAAACCCGTGGCAAAATCGTATTTTCTAAAGACCTATCTATGACAGAGTCTAGTTTAACAGGAAAAGTCTTGTTAGTAGATGACTTGGTAGATTCGGGAATAAGTCTATCTGAAGCAGTTGCTTGGCTGAAAAATAGATATGGAGATGAGATTACACAAATTAAAACGGCGGTAATCTGGTATAAAGCCTGTTCTGCGATCGCGCCAGACTATTATATAGATTACCTCCAAGATAATCCTTGGATTCACCAACCCTTTGAAAAATACGAACAACTCACCCCACAGGAGTTATCTATTAAATTAGGACAAAAAAGCGGATAATTAGCTTAATGGGCGATAATTCAGGTGGGTTATTCATAAATAACCTATTCAATGCTAATTTGCCCAAGTTTGCTCAAGGAATATCTTATACCGTTTCTCAAAAGTAAGAGGACTACCGTTAGGTGATCTCTGAGAAAAAATATACCACCTTGAAACAAGGGAAACCCTATGATGCCTAACTAGATGATCTATAGAAGGTGGTATATTTTTTTCTGGAAAAGACCTTAAACCCGCTTTGGGTTAACGGTCAGATGAATCAAAATCAGTTAACAAACATATCGGAGCGCTACCCAGAGCGTCTTTCGCGCCAAGCGGGGGGAGAAGTCCGCTTTATAGGCTTTATCCTCTGTATATAGAGTTGAATTGCTGTGTTCTGAAGCGGACTTCCCGCGCTCCTCATTTTAGGCTTTTAAGATTTTCTACACACATTTTATCTTTATGTAGGCTAAAAT
>JASJCP010000041.1 GCA_030065935.1 Xenococcaceae cyanobacterium MO_167.B27 | reverse complement strand
GAATCATTAGGGCAAAGCATAAGATATGCGGATGACATGGTATTTATCTTAAAACCAAATGATAGTGCTGAAAAATTACTTGTATTAGTTGAGGAGTTTCTTGCAGCTAGGGGAATGAATGTTAGTAAGAAGAAGACGAAAGTAACAGCCTCGACAGATGGTTTTGACTTCCTCGGATGGCATTTCTATGTCCAAAAAAACAACGGAAAGTTTAGAAGCATACCATCTAAGGATAACTTCAAAGCGTTCCGAAAAAAGGTCAAAAACGTCGTCAACAATTCAAACTATGGCGCGGAAACAAAAGTAGCAAAATTAGCTCCTATTATCAGGGGGTGGAGGAATTATCATAAATACTGCAAGATGGATGGAAGTAGGTTCAGTTTATGGCACATGAACAACAGAACCTACAAAGTATTTCTTAAACAGGAAACCATCAATAAACATCAAGCAGAAAAGATGGTAAAACAGGCATTCCCAAGCGTTAGTTACTCAGAAAACAAATTTGTCAATGTCAAAGGAGACAAATCACCTTTTGATGGAGACTTAAACTACTGGTCAAAGAGAAACAGCGTCTTATACGACGGAGCGACATCAAAAACACTTAGAAAACAAAGTCATTCATGCGGACATTGTGGATTAAAATTTCTCGATGGAGAAAGAATAGAGTTACATCATATAGATAGCAACCACAACAACTGGAAAACCCAGAATCTCCTTGCGGTTCACAGAAGTTGTCACCAATATGTCCACATGAGCAAAAACGAAAGTTAAGGTTTTCGGAAGCTGAGTGCGGGGAAACCTGCACGCTCAGATTTCAGAGAGAGGTGCGGAGCATAATAGCTCCCATCGACTCTACTCATGGGATTGGAACTAAAACCGTCAAAGACCAGAATCGCCCATACACTTCACTCTGAATTAAGTGAAGATTGCAAAGCTGGTTTCGACTTTTTGGGGCATCACATCCAACAATTCCCTGTTGGTAAATACAGCAGTGCTGTACACCCCACTACAAAGAAATCACTTGGTTTTAGAACACTCATAACACCTTCAAAGGAAGCCTGTAAGAAACATCAAAGAGAAATCAAAGATGTTATTAAACAATATAAAAATGCTCCTCAAGCTGTACTAATACTTAAGCTTAATCCAGTTATTAGGGGATGGGTAAATTATTACTCTAACTCTGATGCTTCGACTGTGGGAGAACTTGCACGGCAAGACCACCTAATCTTCCAGAAACTAAGAGCCTGGGGTCGTCGAAAGACTGGCTCAAACAATAAAGCTCGCAAAAAATATTGGAAGAAAATAGGCAACAATAACTGGGTCGAAAGCAACCATGTCAGAAGACGCGAACCTTCTACGGTTACTACAACATACTGAGTTCGGAAGCAGTAGTACTAAGTATGTCAAAGTTAAAGGCAAAGATAGTCCGTTTAACGGAAAACTAGTTTATTGGAGTACCAGAATGGGACGTAGTCCCGATATGCCTCACCGAAAAGCAATCTTGCTTAATAAACAAAGAGGAGTATGTCCCTGGTGCTGCCTGCGCTTCCGTGAAGGAGACAACCTAGAGGTTGACCATATATTAGCTCTTGCCCTTGGTGGCAGAGATGATTATAAAAACCTTCAACTTCTTCATGGACATTGCCACGACGAAAAGACTTCTCTTGATTTAAAGTACATCAAAGAACGCAAACTCCGTAATCACTTGGAGGTCATTAACAAGGAATTAATCAAACATGATTGGTTCTGGGATGACAACGATATCTTAATACTTTCTAACAAGAAAAGTTAGATGTCCTAATGACAAAGGTAGATATTTTGAGTAGCCGAGTGATGGGAAACTATCATGCTCGGTTTCGGAGGAGAGGGAGCGAGTGGTAACACTCCTCTCGACTCTAATCACCAGAAATTCTGGTAGCCGTTATCTAGTTCATGACACCTCTAGGTGCGTGCCAGCTTAGAGCAACTGTCGTCTAATTTTAAACATCTGTAAACGGGTTAAAGAAGTGAGTTAGGCATAACAAGATTAGATAACCGAACGAGGCAAACATCACCCCTAACGGGAAAAAATTATGTCCAACTTTGTATTTGTTATAGATACTAAAAAACAACCTTTAAATCCCGTTCATCCAGGACAAGCAAGGTTGCTATTAAAGCAAAGGAAAGCATCAGTTTTTCGACGCTATCCTTTCACGATTATTCTTAAAGATGTTCATCCTAAATATCTGACTCATATTCATCGAAATGACGGATATCATTATGCTTTTTGACGTTGGAAATATATTTGGAGGACGGCGTTTCCGAGAACCGCTAACTCTACCGAGTAAGGTCTGGAGTCCCCACGCGGAAGAAGAGATGGCAGTTAAGGAAAAGTGTTAATTTTGTGCTTAAATATGTCAACTTTATTCCCAGCCTATCTTTCTCCTAATACACTCCAAGGAGATATTTCTGTAGTTACTGGCTGTTGAATGTTATTGGTTAAGCTCAGACCATAAATAATCGGAATTAGTCCTAATACTAAAGATGTGGATATAGCAAATAAGATAGTAATTATTTGATAGTCATGATATTCAGCATCACTGATGATATGAGCGGGTTTATGAGTCTTCATTGTTTTAACCCCAATATTCTATACAGTTTATAGATTATCAGAAATTTCTGTATATTTTGCTACCAAAAACATAATCTGTAATATAAATTACTTTTTTGCAAAAATTAACAATTGTTTACTAACAAATTCTTGGCAAAAGTAAACTGTTAGTGGTTACTAGTTAGTGGTTAGTTTCTACTGACTTAAACTAGAACACTATTAACTTGTAAAAATTCTTTTACTGTTCGTAAATAACTGGAAGGGTCTTCTAGCATTGGGAAGTGACCAGTATTAGAAATTTCTACATAACTGAGTTGGTCACTAAGTTTTGCTGCTTCTTTGCCCATAGCTGCTGGAATAATGCGGTCTTTTTCCCCTGAAATCAGGAGTGTTGGGACTGAAATATTGGCGAACTCTCTGGGCATATTTTCTACAGCTTGTTTACTTACTGAGGTATAGATAGTGCCTAAAGCAGATTCGTAATCGGCTAATAAAAAATCTTCGAGAAAAGCACGGCGATCGCTACTATTAATAGGACGAGACAAAAATCGAGCCATAAACATCCTATCTGCTAGAGGAATTTTCAAAAACCAATTGTAGCGAAACTTAACTACATAGCCTCCAAATTTATGAAAAGCTGCAAAAGCTTTTGGATCGTACTCAAAAATACCGTTGCAAGTTAGAATAGCTTGTCGAACATAGTTAGGGTAGCGATTAACAAATAATGCTCCTACAGATGCACCCATAGAATGAGCATGAAGCAAGATTTTGTCGATGTTGAGTTTATTTAACAAAATTGCCAAGTCTTCAGCATACTCTTCTAATTCATAACTCAAGTTAGGAGGATTTTCTGGTAAACTAGAGCGTCCGAAACCTCTGAGATCGTAGAGTAAGCAATCAAAGTTTGGTGTTAAGGCAGATGCAGTACTAAGCCAGTACCTAGCTGAACCTCCCCAACCATGAATAAACACCATTACGGGTTTTGATGAATTGTCACCAGAAGACTGAGAAACCCATTCATAATAGTGATTCACACCGCGAATGTTGATTAGAGGCATTACTTGTTACCAAACTTATTATTTATTTATGGGGATTGGTTGATTGCTTCTCTTTCAGTCTAATAGAGATTGCTGTCAAGGGGAGTTAATTTAATCTGCATTTAAGCACATTTTTTTACGTAGGGAACACTAATCAATCCTGTAATGAGAGGGAAATTTTCTGTTGATAAGGGAAGTAAGAGGCAACTTTATTAAGATAAGCTTCAGAACGAGCAGAAAAGGCGAAAAAAGCCATATGAATATACTTGTCTATCAAAATTTAACGTTCCAATAACCTAGTTTACTTTTTATTAATATTGTGCGACCCTACCGAAACCCAAAAATAAGTCTGAAAAAAGATTATCCTTGCCCTTGTCGGCGACGAGGTTGCCTAAAACCGATTATTCTCACGGAGGCTTTAGGTTGCGATCGCTGTCAACAAATCTTTGTGGTCAAAGAAGATGGTCAAGTTATTGAACAACTCTCATCAATATATCAAAAACAAGCTTGGAGATGGACTGGTTATCGTTGGGCGAGTGTTTATCCTGGGTTCAATAATAAATCTTTATCAGCTTTGTTTACGGTAATTGTACTATTACCGATAATTACCGCTATTGTTTTACCCTTGGTGTTGCAGAGGTTTTCTTCTGACCATATTATTTTTTGGGCGATTGCTTGTTCTTTACTAATTGCCACTTTGATAATTGTACTTTGGTTGGCATACCGTCATTGACTATTACAATAGGGTAATGGACAGTTCATCAAACTTGACACTTACAATTGCCAAGCACAGTTATCAAGCATCTCGGCAACTTGCTATGGCTTCGGGAACATCTCGCAGACAGGGTGTAACAGCACTAGCTAAAAATATGGAAGCTAGTTTTGACGAAATTCTGGAAGCTAACACCCTCGATCTGGAAATGAGTCGGGAAATGGCGGTATCAGAATTGATACTTGACTGGCTCAAGCTAACTCCAGAAAGACTGGAGATGACGGTGAAGATCTTAAAGCAGCTTGCCAAATCTGCGGATTTAACTCGCAGGTTGATTAATGCGCCTTATCAGCTAGAACCTTGTCAATCTTACAGCCAATTGATGCCCCTCGGAACAATTGCTTTGATTTATGAGGCTTTTCCTGAACTGGCGTTAATTGCTGCGGGAATGTGTCTTAAAACAGGTAATAGTTTGATTTTGCGAGGTTGTAGTACTGCAAGTAATTCTAATCTGGCTTTGAGTCGGATAATTCAGGAGGCTTTAGCAGAAACCGATCTTCCTCCCCAATCTATTGAAGTTATTTTCCCAGAAACAGGAAGTACTATTGAAGAGTTAATAGTCCAAGATCGATACATTAACTTGATTATTCCCTATGGTCGTCCTAGTTTAGTCAGAAAAGTTACAGAAAAAGCTACTGCGCCAGTTTTACCTACAGCCATAGGTAACTGTTATTTATATTGGTCTGCTAGTGGAGATTTAGACTTGACCCGTCATGCCATTATAGATAGTCATAATGGACAACCAGATGCGGTAAATGCGATCGAAAAAGTCTTAATTCATAGCAGTAAAAAACCCTCTTCCCTCATTGCTTTATTTACTAGTCTTCAAGAACAAGGTTTTAAATTAAGGGCTGATACTCAATTATGCCAAGAATTTTCTGAGTACCTCCAGCCTATGCAAGCTTCCGAATGGAGAAAACCCTATATTGGTAAGATTGTCTCTTTTCGTTACGTTGACAGTTTTAAGGAGGCGATTGCCTGGATTAACCGTTACAGTAGTGGTCACGCAGATTGCTTAATTACAGAATCCTATCAAGAGAATCGTTATTTTGTACAAAATGTTAATAGTGCGCTAGTATATGTCAACACTTCACCTCGTTTTTCCCGTAACCCCAATTGTGGAGAAGCGGTATTTTTGGGAATGTCTAATCAAAAAGGCTATCGTCAAGGTTTAATTAGCTTAGAAACTTTTACCACTGTGAAACAAGTAGTCCAAGGATGAACCAACTTCCCCAACCTATTCCACCCCAACCAGGTCAAGAATCTGTCTGGGACTATCCCCGTCCCCCTCGCTTAGAGCGATCGCCAAAACAGATTAAGATTGTCTTTAATGGAGTTACCATTGCTGATACTAACAACAGTTATCGGGTACTAGAAACCAGTCACCCCCCTGTCTATTATCTTCCACCTCAAGATATTAAAACCGAGTATTTATCCCAAACTAATCAACCTCCTTCTTTTTGTGAATGGAAAGGATTAGCTCGCTACTACACTGTTATAGTGGGGGATAAAGAGGCAGTAAATGTTGCTTGGAGCTATGATAATCCTACGGCAAACTTTGCAGCAATTAAAAACTATATTGCTTTCTATGCTAGTCCGATGGATGGTTGCTATGTGGATGATGAGAAAGTGCAGCCTCAACCAGGAGGTTTTTATGGAGGTTGGATTACTAAAGATATTGTAGGACCTTTTAAGGGTGAACCTGGTAGTTGGGGATGGTAAATTTTAAAAGGATGAAGGATGAAGGATGAAGTTGATTAAGTAGCAAGTAGTAAGTAGCAATCAACAACTAACTACTAACAACTAACTACTAACAATTAACAATTAACAATTAACAATTAACAAATTAATTTTATTGATGAAAGCTTGGTTAGTTAGTGTTGGAATATTATTTGTTGTATTTGAAGTTTTTTCCTGGCTAAAAAACTTTATTTTACCTCTACCAATTTATATTTTAGCAGGAGCGTTTATTGCGATCACATCTAATTACGATAAGGGAATTATGAACCTTTTTCGACAAGAAAAAACAGAAACAGCAGACCTAATTACTCAAACAGCATCTTTAATAGAAGAAAGAAAAGCAATTAACTCAGATAATTCATCTGAAACCCCTATTCCTCTTAATCCTTCAGAAAAATCCTGATTATTAACCAAATCGTCTGGCAACTTTTCCTCATTCCTTATTAAGATTAGGTAGTCCACAATAACATTTCTTCTAAAGCTTTTTTTCTTAAAGGTTGAGAAATAATTTTACCTTGACCATGAGCGCAATCTAAAGATTTAATGTATTTGAGTTGTTGATTAGATTCAATATCTTTGACTGTAATTTTCAGATTCATCTGATGAGATAGATTAATTAATAACTCAAACATATCGTGTAAAGTTTTATCCCAGCTTAAATTTTTTTCTGGTGTTTTATTGTTGAATTTATTAGATGAATCTATACTAATTTTGACATTCTTAATCGGAAAATTTATTAAATAAGTTAAGGCAATATAATTGAGATAGCAATAGCCATTACCAAAGTTATCTATGATGGTTTCTATCTGGCGAGATTGTAATTTTTCTAAAGTTTTGAGAGCGTATTGGGGGTCATTGGCGATTACTTTTTCGGATATTTCTAATTTGAGATATTTCCCTTCAATTCCTGTCGCATCTAAAATTTGATCGATTTTTTCTATTAAGTCAGATTGATTAAATTGTTGTTCAGATAAATTGACACTAACTTTAGTGTTTATTTGATGCTCTTGTTGCCAAGCTATCATTTGATGGCAAGCTTCTAAAATTACTAAGTAGCCTAATTCTACAATTAACCCTGTTTTTTCGGCTAAGGTAATAAATTCTGAAGCATTAATTAAACCATAAACAGGATGATTCCATCTGATTAAAGCTTCTAATTCTAAAATTTTTCCTGTGGTTAAAGAAATAACTGGTTGATAATCAACGATAAATTCTTGATTGGCGATCGCCTGTTTAAAATAGGATTCATCTTCAGAAGATGTGCTACTGACTCCCTTGGATTTAGTCAGAGTCATTTCAGGATGAAAAATTTGATAGACATTTTTAACTTTAGATTCTTGTAAAGCAATATTAGCATCTTCTAATATTGGTTCTATTTGTTGATACTGGTCATTGAGCAAAACAATTCCGATACTACTATTATTAACGTAAGTATTGCTCTTTTTTAATTCAAAGGGTAATGCTAGGGTTTTTTGGATTTTTTCAGCTATATTAATTATATATTCTAGTTGTTCAACATCATAAAGTATAATAGCGTATTCATCTGCTTCAAAACGACCGATATAAGATGAGCGAGGAAAACAAGAAATTAAACGATTAGCAATAGCAATTAATAATTGATTAGCTTCAAAAATGCCATAATCATTTTTAACTTCCTTAAAAGATTCACAATCAATTAAAAAAACGGCAAATTTAGCTGTAGGTTGTTTTTTTAACTGTTGGATAGCTTGAGTAAGTTTGCCAAAAAAAGAACTGCGATTGATTAATCCTGTGAGGGGGTCTTGTAGTGCTTTGCGGATCATTTTATCTTCCGCTTGACGACGTTGGATAATCTCTTCATGAAGTTTTTGATTGGCAATTTCTAATTCTTCTGTACGCTCTTTGACTCTAATTTCTAATTCTGTATTGAGACGAGAAATTTCCGCTTTAGTTGATTGAATAATTAATTGATTTTTAATTCTGATGAGAATTTCCTCAGATTGATAAGATTTGGGAACATAATCGACTCCCCCAACTTGAAAGGCTTTTTTCTTATCAAAAATATCTTCTAAGGTACTTAAAAAAATTACAGGAATATCACAAGTTTTGGGGAAAGCTTTTAACTGTTGGCATACTTCATAACCATCTATTTCTGGCATGACAATGTCAAGGAGAATCAGGTCTGGCCATTGAGCTTCTGCTATAGTTATAGCTGTTGCTCCATCCAAGGCACAACGAACAGCATAACCTTCATCTTGAAGTAGTTTAGAGAGTGCCTTCAAGTTAGATGAAGTGTCATCCACAATCAGAATATTAGCTAATGGCTCTTGACTAGAGTTAATGGTGTTCAAAGTGCAAGTTATTAATCCATACTGTTACCTATTTTTAACTTGCCCGAAAATTTCTGGAAATTCACCATTGTATCTAACTATTTTTGACAGAACTTTTAGCAATATCCATCAAAGTATTATGGGTACTATGGGCTTGAGCATCTGCTGTTGGTTTTCTTTGGACATAAGTCCCATCGGATTTTAGTTCCCAAGCTTGGCGATTATCTGCCAACATAATGCCCAGAATTTCTTGTAAATCTTTAGCTAAATTAGGGGACTCAATGGGAGCTACCGCCTCTACACGACGGCTAAGATTCCGCGTCATCCAATCTGCACTACCAATATAAATTTCTTCTTCTCCCCTATTATGAAAGTAAAAAATGCGAGAATGTTCTAAAAATCGACCAATAATACTAATAACCCGAATATTATCACTAATTCCTTTAATCCCTGGACGTAGACAACAAATCCCTCTAATAATTAAATCTATTTCTACTCCTGCTTGGGATGCTTCATAGAGAGTAGCGATAACTTGTCCATCAACTAGAGAATTCATCTTGGCGACAATGCGACCTTTTCCCCCATTGCGGGAGTGGTCTATTTCCCGTTGAATCATCTCAATCATGCGATCTCGTAAATTGACGGGAGCAACCAACATTTTGCGATAAGATTTTTGTCGAGAGTAACCAGTTAGGAAATTGAACAAGTCGGTTAAATCTGCTCCTAAATCTTCTTGACAGCTAAAAAGACCCAAATCAGTGTATAGTCTAGCGGTTTTAGGGTTATAGTTTCCTGTCCCAATATGAACATAACGCCGAATTTTACTGTCTTCTTGTCGAACAATCAGAGTAATTTTAGTATGGGTTTTTAGCCCTACTAAGCCATAAACTACGTGAACTCCCGATTGTTCCAGCTTTCTTGCCCAGATAATGTTATTTTCTTCATCAAAACGCGCTTTCAATTCTACTAGGGCTACTACTTGTTTGCCATTTTCTGCTGCTTCAATTAGAGTTTTAATAATAGGGGAATCCCCAGAAGTCCGATACAAGGTCATTTTAATCGCCAGAACTTTAGGATCCCTGGCTGCTTCGGTGATAAAACGTTGCACTGTACCGCTAAAGGAGTGGTAGGGATGATGTACCAGCAAGTCTCCTTCACGAATCATCTTCAAAAAATCCTGTCCATCTTCGACGTTTTGCAGACGTTCTACCCTTGATGGTATAACAGAAGACCAAGGCTGATCTTTGAGTGAGGGTAGGGGTAATCCCATAAAAAACATTAAATCCCCTAAACTCAATAGACCATCAATGTCATAAACATCATTTTCTTCAAGAGATAGTTCCCTCATAATCGTGGAGCGAAGTTCTTTGGGTGTGGAAGCTTGAATCTCTAGACGTACTGCTGAACCGCCCATACGCCGTTTTTGTAATTCTTTTTCAATCGCCAGTAGTAAGTCATCTGCTTCGTCTTCTTCTACTGCTAAGTCTGCATTACGAGTTACCCGAAAACTATAGCATTCCTGAATATTCATCCCAGGAAATAAAGATTCTAAGTTATGGGTGATTAGTTGTTCGATGGGAATACCAGTCCAAACGGCTTTTTGTTTTTTAGCTCTTTGACCCAATTCTTCTGGTAGGGGAATGAAGCGAGGTAGTACTTTAGGAATCTTAATCCTTGCGAATAATTCTTCTTCTATGTCTGGGTCTTTAACAATTACTGCTAGATTAAGACTGAGATTGGAAATGTAGGGGAAAGGATGGGACGGATCTACTGCTAAAGGGGTTAAAACAGGAAAAATATGTTCTTCAAAAAAATCCCTAAGATAAGTTCTTTGCTCTTGATTCAAATCGACATAATTCAGGATATGGATGTTGTTTTTAGCTAATTCTGGGATGAGGACTTGTTGAAAAAACTGATGCTGCTTCATCACTATGGGACGCAAAACCTTACCGATTTCTTCTAGTTGCTGTGCTGGAGTGCGTCCATCCAGAGATAATTTAGTAACTCCTGCTTCTACTTGTTGCTTTAAACCTGCAACCCTAACCATAAAGAACTCGTCTAGGTTAGAGCTAAAAATTGCCATAAACTTGAGACGTTCTAGCAGGGGAGTCCTTTCGTCTAGAGCTTCCTGTAATACTCGACGATTAAACTCCAACCAGCTAAGTTCTCGATTGAAGTAGTATTTCGAGTCACTTAAGTTAATGTTAATATCAGCAGCTTTAGCAGTAGTCATCTTGGTAAATCGTTACTATAAAAATAGTAGCGCACCTTGAGATGAGGTAAGAATTTATTTCTAGAACAAATTACCAGAATCAGAACCCAATGCTTAAAACTGATTAAATTTTTTGCAGATACTCAGAATTATCTTGGATAGTTACATTATGATTTTGAGGAATTGGAACTTCGTATTTGAGTAAATCTGCTAACTCTTGTAGCTGACTGATGGCTTCTGCTCCTTCTAGTTTCATCAATTCACGGTCATCACGCATTTCCGTCCAAGTTATTCCGTAATCAGAAACTAAAAAACGAATCAGGTGATTTTCTCCTAAACTCACCATAAAAGAAGCACTATTCATTTCCCCCCCGCAGGTATAGCAGGAAGCCATATGACCACGATTCTCTAAGGCAATCGCTAAAGCCTGAAGATTCATCACCAAGTCGCGAACGAATTGACGGTGTTGTTGTGCGAGTCTAATAAACACTTTGTTCCTCCGAACACCACTAATTATTTTAGACGATTTAATATTTTTTTAATATTTGTTTCCTTGATGTACTTTATGACAAAACCTAAACTTTACCTATGTGTTTTGGGCAAAAATTTTAAGAGAATACTTCGGGGCTGAGGGTTATTCCCCCTATAATGACCCTAAATAGCTCACAAAATTGTTATCTAAGACTTATAATCTCAGTGATTTGTCAAGATAAAGATAATTGATATTTGGTGTAAGAGGAAAAAATGGCAATTCAACTACAACAAGCTTTAACAGTAGGCAAATATTTATTGACGCAGCGTTTATTAGGGAAAAAAAAGTTTCCTCTAGTTTTAATGCTAGAACCTTTATTTCGCTGTAACTTGGCTTGCTCTGGCTGTGGTAAAATTCAGCATCCGACAGAAATTCTCCAAAAACATCTGACCCCTGAAGAGTGTTTTGCTGCGGTAGAAGAATCCGGCGCACCAGTGGTTTCCATTCCTGGGGGAGAGCCGTTACTACATCCTCAAATCGGAGAAATTGTCCGAGGATTAGTGGCTCGAAAAAAATTCGTCTATTTATGTACTAACGGGTTACTCCTCGAAAAAAGTTTAGCTAAATTTGAACCTTCTCCCTATCTCACATTCAGCGTTCATTTAGATGGCTTAGGAGAAGAACATGATCGCCTAGTAGATCGCTCAGGAGTCTTTGAAAAGGCGATCGCAGCCATTAAAGCTGCTAAAGCTCAGGGTTTTCGAGTCACCACTAACACCACGGTGTTTGAAGGAGCAGACCCCAAACAAATGCAAGAATTCTTTGATTTCCTCGAAGATTTAGGCGTTGATGGTATGATGATTTCTCCTGGTTATAGCTATGAGTTAGCTCCAGATCAAGACAGTTTTCTCTCTCTTGAGCAAACTAAAGCTTTATTTAGAGAGATACTTGCTCCTTGGAAATCGGGTCAGAAAAAGTGGAATTTTAACCATAATCCCTTATTTCTGGAATTTCTCATGGGGGATGTTGATTTTGAATGTACTCCTTGGGGGAGTCCTAGCTATAGCGTCTTAGGCTGGCAAAAACCCTGCTATCTGTTGAATGAAGGACATTATAAAACTTATCAAGAACTAATTAACAACACCGACTGGGATAATTACGGGCGTGCTAGTGGTAATCCTAAATGTGCAGATTGCATGGTACATTGTGGTTACGAACCAACAGCAGCAACCGCAGCTATGCAGCCAGAAAACATGGGTAAAGCGATGGGAGCTTTGTTTAGCTAAATCTGAAATTTTTTCCCTAGGTAATATTCCCTTACCAAAGTATTATTGTAGAGTTCTTCTGCTGTTCCTGAAGCCAGGATTTGTCCATCTCGCATTATATAAGCCCTGTTAGTAATAGCGAGAGTTTCGCGGACATTATGGTCAGTAATTAAAATTCCCATCTGGCGATCGCGTAATTGGGCAATAATTTCTTGAATTTCAGAAACAGCAATGGGATCGACTCCTGCAAAAGGTTCGTCCAAGAGTAGGAATTTTGGACCATCTAGCCCAGCAGCCAAAGCTCTAGCCAACTCAGTGCGTCTTCTTTCTCCCCCAGACACCTGAGAGCCTAAAGTGTTTGCGATTTTTTCAAGACGGAATTCTTCTAAAAGTTGTCGTAAGCGGATAGGTTGAGCAGGTTGGGGGATATTAGTTTGTTCTAGAACTAGCTGGATATTATCTCGAACACTGAGTTGACGAAAAATACTAGGTTGCTGAGTTAGATAACCAATGCCTAACTTGGCTCTTTGATGGAGAGGTAAAGTAGTAATCTCTTTTTCTCCCAGTCTGACATTTCCTGCATTAGGTTTTACCAAGCCAGTAGCAATATAGAAAGTTGTGGTTTTTCCTGCTCCGTTAGGACCCAATAGACCTACAATTTCTCCTGGGGATACTCTAAGATTAACTCGATTAACAACTAATCTTTTGCCATAAGTCTTATGGACATTTTCTAAAACTAGAGCCATAAGTTTAATCGATAATTAATATTTGATATTTTGTACTGTACTAATTATTAACAGACGTAGGCTCTGTAATCAGGTATGTCGATTCTACCTGACGATCGGATTTTGGGGTAGCAATAAATTTTCTTTCATCAACCAGATAAGTCATAGTTTCTGCTCGCATACTATTCCCTTCTTGGATCACATAGACATTTCCCGTCAGCACTAAACGACGTTCCCGACTATAATACTGTGCTTGGGCTGCGGTAGCCTGAATTTGTCGAGCAGGATAATTAATTTGTACATTACCTCTTGCGGTAATTATTCCTGTTTCGGAATTGGCTTCTTGTAGATCCGAACGAATGGTAATTGAACCTCCAGTAACGGGAGTTTGAGCATAGAGAGAGCGAACGGGAAAAGTTAAGGCGATCGCGCTAATCAGTATTGTAGAAGCAATCTTTATTATGTTATTACGAGAAGTACGAGTCAAATAAGAAAAGTCAAAAAACATAGCTATTAATTATAAATTGAAGATACTCCGCCCTTTAACACCTACTTAAAGCCTAAACATAGTCGATCATATTTAGGGTCGGGACTCGGTGACTTCCCATAAATAATACGATTTGATTGGCTACTAACAAGAGAGAGAGACAAGCTCGTCTCATTAATATCACTACTAACAAGAACTTTCCCTAGGGCTTTTGTCCAATCAAAAAGGTTTGAACGTCTAACTTTGTTAGATTTAAGATATCGTGACACGACATTCCAAGTCGTCCAAGGATGCCTAGTTCGATCCTCTGGTCTTACTAGGCATTTAGGGGGGCGTTCGCTATATCCCATTGCTCGTCGAGCAATAGTCATTGCTGCTGCTGTTCCCGAATTTAAACCATATCTAGGCATAAATTTAATCATGCCAATGACACTGGTAAAAGCTGGATTTTTTAAATGCAAGCCTATTCCATAACGCTTACATCTTGAAGTTAATGCTTCTCTAAACATTAGAGTAGAGAGGTTAGAAAGCATTTCATTATAAACACAAGATGCTTCAGACATGGATGCTTTTTTTTTTGAAAAATCTAATGATTCAATAGCAATAGGACATTGATAATTAAATGCTATATCTGTAAGTTTAACTACTAGATTACGCATCATTACTTGTCGCTGACCAGAACTAAAACCTTTCCATTTAAAGCTCAACTTACCTTTTTTCTTAATATTTCCCTCACTTGAAACATAAGCCCATTCAACACTATCTTTATTAAAATCAACTCCAATACAACCATTATTAAAAGATGTGGTAATTGGGACTTCTTGAATGTAAGTAGTTAAATGGATATACCACTGGTCAGATTTATGTTCTCTTCTAAAAATCTGTACTGTAATTGGCTTTTGTTTTTCTAAGGCATAAAGTAAAGATGACTTTCTGTGACGACGGCATTCTGTTATCTGAAAAGAAATTTCTAATTTTTCGACCTGCTCTGACTGCATAAAGCGAGGCAACATTACAACTGCTTTAAAATCATCTCCATTGATGTGAAAAATTTTAATCATCGTACCGCCACCAACGGAGGACTTGCCAACACAATAAAATCTACCGCCTCGCTTCTTCCTCCAGTCGTGCAACCACTCAGAGTGATTGTTATATCCATTTTCTGATAAATGGTATTGAGCATTAAACAGTTTTTTTGAACCAAAACAAATATGTAATCTATCTGTAGATTCAAGCTCAATTAATTGCTTATTTAATGATTGTATTTTGAGGATTTTTGATTTTAAACCCCTAAGTTGATTTTGTTGTTTAACGGTAGGATTCTTGATTTTAGATAAACTTTTAAATATTGCTTTTGCCGAGCTTGTTTTCTTTTTAATTTGTTCTTTAATTCGGGCTATATTCAGCTTCTTTGCTGTGGTTAATTGTGAATAGGTTTGCTTAACCTCACGGGCGATAGAATCAGCCCATGCCCACTGAATATTAAAACGAGACTGGTATGATTTTTCGATTTCATTTTCCCTCATTCCATGCTGCATATCAAACAAGCCTGTACGACGTATCGACTCGTACTTGTTGCCCAGGACATCAAGAATGGGATTGTATTCGATTTTTGCTTCGATTCCGATTCTTAGCCCTTTACTTGACATGATTTAGCACTGAATTTTGTTGTGTCATTTTAACAGAGTTTCATCTACTCCTACCTGTTTGGCAAATTCATCTCTGTCGCATACTTACACATAGTTGTTAGTTTTGTATAAGTATGTATAATAATTAGCTGCTAGAAGTCAACAGTAAGCTGTTACCAGTTTTTCTTTGGGTTGCCCATCTCCCACTATAAATATAGCTGAAGTACTCTAACCTGCTTGGACTTCGTAAATTACTTTATCTTGACAGACGCTAATTTGTATAGGTAAGTTGCCTCTGCCACAATGATTTTAGTTGAACTTTTTTTACTTCTAAAGTGCTGGCGAATAAAATTTGCGCCTACAGCAAGGAAGTGTGACTTACCATTTAAACTTCGCCCCCAAAGCTCAAGTTTTGTATTATTGTTGTCTTTGACAGACTAAAACTGTTTCTCGATTTCCTTTTGTAATTCGTAACTCTTCGTCTAAGTACAGTACTTTTAATAATCCTTTGGGGGATTTTTGCATCACAAAAGTTCTTTTTCCTGTTTTCCTATCTATTTCTGATGGGGTCGTTATCCTAAACATCCATTTAATAATCCAAGAATTCAAGCGTTCTCGAATACTCATGGAAGAGCCAGAGGTATTATTACCAAATATTGATAACCATTGTTCAATGTTGTCGGTTCCCGCAGGAATTAACTCCCCTCCTGTAAATTGAACTTGTAGGGTATTCTCATCAACAGGATGACAGACAGCAAGGTTTTTTATAATACCGTTTAATTCAGGAATATTATCATCTATAGTTTTAAATTTCACTACAATGTGATGAGTATATTCTTTGTCTTGATTTGTGGGAAAAACTGGCTGTGTAACTTCTTGGATCGCAACTTTAAGATTAATTGGTTCAAACATATTAAATGCTAGTCTCCCCAAGGTATAAACATATTTATGATGTTCATTTTGTTGACGATCTGGAAAATTTGGGGCATTAATTAATAACCAATTTCCTTGCAATAGAGATTCTTTTTCTGTAGGTGAATGGTTGGGATTGAAAGAAACTAATTCTTGGATCGCAGTTGCTACAACTTGATGTTTAGTATCACCATCATATTTAGCAAGTGCTTGTAATAAATTAGCTTTAGCAATATCTTGTTGTTGATTTATTGAGGTCATTTTGACTATTGCGATAGAGTTACAGCTATTATCAGTCAAATAAATTTTCTTAAATCTTTATTCTTCATCACTCTTTCCTGTTTTTAGTCGAAACCAAACTTGGCGCATTTTCCAAAATTTACTGGTTTTCATTGCAGCTATAGTTTGCTGGGCTTGAAATAGTTGGGATTGTAAATCAGTTATTTGATTTTGATAGCGATCGCGTAATTCATTATTATTTTGTTGTAGTTGAGTCAAAACTTGATTTAATCTTTTAATCTCAAAATATTCATCTTTGAGACGATTGTGTAATATGTGATTTTGACGTTGTAAATCAACTAAAGAGTATCTAACAAATTTATCAAAAACGTTGGGAGGAGTAGAAAAACAGTGAGCTAAATATTCTTTTTCGTTTGCTAAATAATAATCATTTAAGCCATCAAAATAAACAGGAGTATAATTATGCTGTTCTAAGATGGTTTTAATATTAGTTTCTGTGCGAATAGGAGAGTTAGGAATAGTTGCTTCTAAAACTACAACAACTGGTCTAAAATTTTCCCAATCATGTCCTAAAATTACTTTTTCTTCCCACCCTTCTACATCGATTTTAAGAAAGTCAATCTGACAATTTACTTGTTCTCGACAAATATCTGCTAACTTTCTGAGGGGTACTTTGTAAGAATTAACTCTATAATTATCCGCTTCAGCTATTCTATAAGCAGTTTCTCGATCAAAGGTGGAAAGTCCTGTAGCTTCTAATTCAAAAAATTCTAATTCTGATTCGGTTTCTCCTACAGCAATATTGAGATTGATATCTCTTTCTCTATCTTGTTGTAATAAGTCAAAGTATTCTTTTACAGGTTCAATATTAATACCGCGCCAACCTCTTTCATAAAAAGCTTTGGTAACAGAATCTAATACAGGGTGATGCGCTCCAATATCAATATAGAATCCTGGTTTTTGACCAGAAAAAACCCGATTTAACATAACATCTTCAAAGTTTTGGGCGTAGGAAATAAACATAGTAATTATCTGTTAATAGTAAATATTTTAAAGTACGCCAATTTTTAAAAGGCGATCTCGATATCTTTGACCTGCTACCATAGGAGAATGGTTTTGTAGTATTTGTTGTTTTCCTGCGTCAGCTATTTTCTTAGTCTCCTGGGGATTATTAACTATTTTATTCATTAACCAAGCAGCGTGATTAAGATCTGGGTCAGCCCATTTTTGTCCCTCAGCAAAGGGGTATTCATCGGGTTTGAGAGAAATTAATTGATAGTTTACGGGAAATCCTGTCTCATAGTTGATAAAGTCAGTTGTCCCAGAATAGTTAGTTGAAATTACTGGCTTATTTAACAGCATCGCTTCAGCTAAAGTATAGCCAAATCCTTCTGAGCGGTGTAGGGAAACATAACAATCACAACAATTCATTAAGCCTAGTGCTTCAGGGTGAGTTAAGTATTCATTAATTACAATAATATTAGGATTATCGCCAACTAAATCCATTAATCTTTGATAACTCTTTCCTTCTGGGTCATAACCTCTAGTTTTGATAACTAATACTGTGGGGAGATTTTTAAAATATTTCTGCTGTGCTAGATTGTAAGTTTCAATTACAGCTTGAGGATTTTTTCTACTAGAAAAAGAGGCAAAATCAAAATTAAAATGAAAAGCAAAAGAATTATCGGGAATATTAAACCGCGCTCTTTCTAAATTAGCTACTCCATCAATAGAAATAGCGGGAGGCATCCAAATTACAGGGATTTTTAAGGCAGATTGTAAAGATGCTTGAACAAATCGGGATTCAACCCATATTTCATTAATATCTTGTAGGTTAGCTGCCCATTGTTGAGGAAATCTTCTTAATTCCCAGGCTGGCATATTAATTATAAAATTTGGCTTATTAAGATATTTTTTAATATTATTTCTGACAATTGTTAATTGATCTGCATTAACTTTATATATATGAACTTGGGAGTTTATTTTATTAACTATAATATCTTCTAGCCGAGAATCTTCTTGTCTGGATACTACATTGAATGAAACATTATAACCTTCAACAGTAAAGTCAACTTTTTGGCAACTTCTTGCTACCATTCTTCCTGCTTGTCCCACTCCTGTTTCAGTTTTTAGATAACCAATAACGCCTATTTGTTTAGTATTAAAATTAAAATTCTGCTTACTGATAACACCAGGACTTAGATGTTGACTCGTAACATCTAAGACAGGACTATAAAAGTAAGATTCTATGCCATAATCGGGAGCATTTTCCAGAAACCATAAAGAATAATTGAGACAGCTATCGGGATTATCTAAATCAAAAGCAACTTGTAAATCTCTCGTTTCCTTCCAAAGAGAATACATTAAATTAGTAACTAACCAAGGAGACAAGGACTGAGATGGTTTATTGAGGTATTCATAAAAGGTATCAAAAGGATTATCTAACCCAGGATATTCTAAACTACGATAACAGCGACGCATAATAGTAGTAATTGATAGACCATTACTAAATACCCCATAGCCGTATTTTAATTTTATGTCTTCATCGTAGCCAAACTCTTTTAACTGGGATATATAATGCTGGATAATTGCTTGTACGGGTAATTCTAAATTATCCTTAAATCCTTCAGTATGCTTAGAAAGACGATGAGGATTTTTCGGATCAATCCCACTAAAATGAAAAAAGATTAAAGGCTTACCATCTGCTAACCATCCTGTTTCAGCCTTCTCTAATTTTCTTTGTGTCAAATTCCAATAAGCAACATTTAAAGTCGTATCCCTTAAAATAGCTACATTGTCGTGAAACGCTGGTAATAAATCTACAAATTTCTGATCGACAAAGATTCCTTGATCTTGTTGATTGATACATTGAAATCTTAACTTTCTTCCCCACCAATGAAGAAACTCAATAGTATCTATACTATTATCAACAGCAATAAAACCTAAATTATAAATCCCTGCTTTCATTACCCCAATATCACCAGGATATTCATTACCTTCGGCTGGTTGAGTAATGTGAGGAGTTAAAACAAAATGCGCTCCATTATTTAATGCTTCAAAGACTGGAGTCATTGGCGCAAATAGTTCAATATCTGGATCGAGATAAACTACTTGTTCAAAACCTCTTTCTTCAATCAACAATTGCATCACAAAGGGTTTAACTGCGGTGTTAAACTCCATGATGTCGTAGCGAAAAGCAAAGTCAGGAAAGTTACTAATACTTAATTTTTCTGCGGGGATAATTTCTACTCCTTCTATTCCTAAATCAATTTCAGGAGTGAGTTTATCGGCTAGACAGAGAAATAGAGAGGCTTCGGGATGATATTTCTGGAGGGAGTTAAACAGAATTCTCGCGTAGGGAAAATAGTTACTGGAACAAATCGTTACTATAGCCCTTTTATAATCATTACTCATTATTCTTAATTTTGGTTATTTACCTTACGAAAGAGAAAATCTAAGAAGTGATTTTTAGAATCCCCCACGGAGTGCCGACGTTTAGGAGGCAAGCCTGGTGGAAGTAGGTCAATGAATAGTAAATAATTTAAAGTACACTAAGCCTGTAAAAGACGATCATAATATCTTTGAACTGCTACCACGGGAGGATGTTTTTCCAGTATTTGTTGTTTTCCTGCGTTAGCTATTTTGTTAGTGTTCTGGGGATTATTAACAAATTCAGTGTCCTGTGAATAGTTAATCGAAATTACAGGCTTCTTTAAAAGCATCCCTTCAGCTAAAGTAAACCAAATCTTTTTTAATAGTGTAGAGAAATATAATGACAACACAATTGTAGTAAATATCTTCTTACTTGGTTCAGTCTAAAGTCTGACATTCTCTCAAATACATCTAGAAGTAGGATTTGAATCATTTTATTGAATTTGATTCTAACTGAGCATAGTTATTTTATATTACCATTTAGAATTAAATAGTCGTCAACAAAGGGTTTAACTAGATAAACAACTTGCTTTTATTTTTGTATGTCGTTGATTTTGCTCCCCAGCCCCCCAACTTTGAGGATAAAAGGATTGAAAGTCTCCCAGAGGCGGGGGAAACATGAGGGCGTTGATGTAGTAAACGAGACTTTTTAGACAACCTCTGAGTAATATTACACGCTACCAGTTTCCTAAAGCCACATCTTTTTCTCATTAAACTAAATGAAAAATATTTTACTAGTTTCTCATGCACGTTTTCCTACCAATAGTGCTGTCCATGTCCATCATTTTGCCAATGAATTGGTTAAATTAGGTTTAGACTGTGTTGTAGCTGTGCCTAATGATGAAAATAGTATTTCTACTTTAAAAGGCAATTTATATTCAGTTACCCAATATAATCAGATCGACAATATCACAGATTTTTTTGCTAATCATTGTCCCCCTGATTTGGTTCACGCTTGGACTCCTCGTGAAAACGTGAGAAACTATTGTTATGCTTTATCGATCAGGTACGAATTTAAATTAGTTATTCATTTAGAAGATAATGAGGAGTTACTAATTGAACGCTTTTTTGGTATATCTTCAAAAAATTGGTCAACAGAATACGAGTCTTTAATACCATATAACTTTTCTCATCCTGTCAAATACAAAGAATTTATGGAAACTGCCGATGGTGTTACTGTCATCATCGATAAACTAACAGAATTTGCGCCAGCCTCAGCCTCAACAATGACTCTTTACCCTGGTGTGGATACAAAAGAATTTTATCCGCAACCAAAAAATGTCAATTTGCTTAAACGTTTAAGAATTCAAAATGATAGTACTATACTTTGTTATACAGGAAATGTTCACCTAGCCAATGCAGACGAAGTTCGATGTTTATATTTAGCAGTTGGTAAACGCAACCAAGAAGGCAAACCAACTGTTTTAATTCGTACTGGTATTGATAATGATCTACAATTCTTAGCCCAAGACCAATTATGGATTAAAAAATATGTTATTGAGTTAGGTTGGATAAACAGAAAGAAAATTCCCGAAATTCTGGCTTTAGCAGATGTTTTAGTACAACCAGGAACATCGGATAAGTTTAATGATTATCGTTTTCCATCTAAAATTCCCGAATTTTTAGCTATGGGTAAACCAGTGATTATTCCTAATACCAATATTGGTAAAGTCTTAACTCATGAAGAAAATGCCATAATTTTAGAGTCAGTGGATGAAAACTCTTTACCTTCAATTATTGATTTTATTGTGGATAATCCTCATGTAAGTGAGAAACTGGCAGAAAATGCCTTGAAATTCGCTAAAGAAAACTTAAGTTGGGCTAATAGTGGGAAGAATTTATACTCCTTTTATGAAAGTCTTTTTGCCGAAGAAAAAGTAATCACTTCTTTACGCAATGCTTTAGCAAGAACAAGGTTGTATTATCAAGAGTTAAAGATTAATCAAAAAAACTATCAAATAAATCAGATACGCATCAAAGAATTAGAACTAGAAATTAATGCTATGAAAACTAGTAAATTCTGGAAAATGAGAGAGCAATGGTTTAAGCTAAAGAGTCAATGGTTTAACTAAAAAATTATCTTTTCCAAAATCAAAATGCCCAATACCCACATTTTCACTAGTTGTACTAATAACTATCTACCATTGGCTAGAGTTCTCGCTCAATCTCTGAAAAAATTTCATCCTCATTTTACTATTCATTTAGTATTATGCGATCAACCTCACGAATCATTTAATATAAAAAATGAATACTTTGATAATCTCATTACATTAGAAGCTTTAGAAATACCTGATTTGCAAAAATGGTTATTTAAACATTCAGTAGTGGAGTTATGTACAGCAGTTAAAGGTTTAGCATTGCAATATATTATGAATCATTATCAATGTGATCATGTCATATTTTTTGATCCTGACATAGCCATATTCTACCCTCTAGATGAATTAATCACTAATTTTGAAACTAGTAATATTCTGATTACTCCCCATCAGCTAGAACCAGAAAAAGTATCTTCCGCTATTGTTGATAATGAAATTTCTTTTCTACGTCATGGTACGTTTAATTTGGGTTTTTTAGGAGTTAAAAATTCTTCAGAGGGAATAAAATTTATTGACTGGTGGGCAAATCGTTGTCTCAATTTTTGTTATGCTGATACAGCTTATGGTTTATATACCGATCAACGTTGGATTGATCTTGTTCCTTCTTTCTTTACAGGTGTCAATATCTTAAAACACCCTGGTTATAACGTGGCTAACTGGAATTTGAGTAATCGAGATGTACAGGGAGATTTAGAAACTAAGATATTGGTTAATGGTAAACCACTCTGTTTTTATCACTTTTCTAGCTCTCAAACCATTATGCCTGAAAAGTATAATTTGCATAATCAAACTACCACTTCATTAATACAATGGTATCAACAGCAATGTGAACAAATGGGGCAAAATGAGTTAAGCAAGCTATCTTGTGTCTATACTTATTTTGATAATGGAAATGTAATTCCTGATGAAGCCAGAAAGCTTTATCGAGAAGTAAAAGAGTTGGAAGAAACCTATCTAAATCCTTTTGGCAATACTTTTTATGAATGGTATTTAAGCCATAAAAAATATCTAGAACAACAAAGCCCAGATTACCTCAAAAAAAAGTTAGTAGATTCTCAACAAGATTTAGCAACTTGTGAAGAATTAGTTCGTGCTATGGAAAGTAGTAAGTTCTGGAAGCTACGACAAAAGTGGTTTAAACTAAAAGTGAAATTAGTCTCAATTGCTCAACCTCTCAAAACCTTGATTCTATGGAGTAAATTAATTCCCAAAATTCCGACTAAATTCAATACCTATATATTTCACCGATTCAAGTTGGAAATTACTCCACAATATGCTCCCAGAACCCTGGAAATATCAAAATTTTATTATGAAAAAAGTACAGAAAATCCAGCCAATCTACCTAAGATTTCTATTGTTACCCCTTCTTATAATCAAGCTCATTTTATCGAAGACACAATAAAGAGTGTTTTAGACCAAAATTATCCCAATTTACAATACATTATTCAGGATAATAATTCACAAGATAATACATCAGAAATAGTCACAAAATATAGCGATGGTCTCCAGTTTAATTGTGAAACAGACCAAGGACAAAGCAATGCTATTAATAAAGGTTTTTCTGCTACTGACGGCGATATAATGGCATGGCTTAATTCTGATGATTTACTTTTGCCTGGTACTCTATATTATGTAGCTGAATATTTTAATCGTCACCCAGAAGTCGATGTGATTTATGGTCATCGAATAATTATTAACGAACATAATCAGGAAACAGGTCGTTGGGTATTACCTCCCCATGATAATAACATTTTGCAATGGGCAGACTATGTGCCTCAAGAAACCCTGTTTTGGCGACGGAAACTTTGGGAACAAGTCGGTGGTTATATCGATGAATCTTTTAAGTTTGCCATGGATTGGGATTTAATTCTAAGATTTCGTAATGCAGGAGCAGTTTTTCATCGTGTACCTAGGTTTTTAGGTGTTTTTCGTGTTCATCAACAGCAAAAAACTCAATCTTGGAATGCGACAGGACAAAAAGAAATGAGTATTTTACGTAGCAGATGTCATGGCTCTGTTCCTTCTGATATAGAGATAGTAAAAAATATCAATAGCTATTTTGTTCGTTGTTTATTTCATTATCAACTTCATGCTATTAATAAAGTTATAGGAAAAATATTATTGAATAATTATTCATCAAATTAGAATAAAAAATTCAATAGAAAGTCGATAGCTAATTTTGCTTACTAGAAAAAAACCTAATAGTAAAATCTTTAGCCAAGTTAGCTATCTTTATATCAGGATTGTAAGCCCAAATTTTAAAGGTAATAGTTTTTCCCTCCCATTCTGTTCTGGGAGTAAAAGTTGCTTTCCATCCAGAATTTAGCAAGGCAGGATTCTTAAAATATTCAGCTATATCAGGACGAGGAATATCTACAGTAGTATCGACTAACAAATTTTTGTCATCTTCCATCGTAATAACTACTCTTTTAGGAATAGTTTTATCGGGATTTATAACCCAGCCAGATATTTCCAAAGTCTCGTTTATATGTACTTCACTAACTTGGTCTAAAATTCTGACTTGATTGATATGTTCCACATTTCCTGATGCAAAAGAACATACAAAATCAATCTTATTTCCGAGACTTTTGTTGATTTCCTGAGAAACTTTATCTAGTTTATGATTTATTTCATCATCTCTAAAGACTTTATCCGTTACAGGGATAACATATAATTTTTGTTTTTTAAAATAATTAATATATCTAACTGGTCTAGCATTATCAGAATGATTACAAGCTGGATATATTCCAGGTTCAAATGACATTCTAAAAACATAGTATGATGGAACTTGAGTATATACTGCTAAGGATAAATTTGAATTAAAATTGATTTGCCAATTCTGATTATTACTTATAATAATTTTAGGCAAATTCAGAACATCTGTTTTTATACTATCGAATTGAAAATTAACTAGAAGAGTAAAAGTCAAGAAAAAACTACTTAGTAAAAGAAACCGCGAATTTATTAATACATTGATATCTAGATTTTTGAAAGTAACAGGATTTTTGTTGGAACATAGAAAAGAAGAAACAATTAAAGCTATTATTACAACCACTAAACCAATTAAAGCTACTTTAAAACTGATCTGTCTTATAGGAGAACTTATCCCTAATTGATAATATCCTGAAAATGTAATGATGAAATTAATGATTAACAGAAGAGTTATTGATATAAAGCAAGCATTTTTTGTAACGGTATTAATTTTTTGAATTTTTGCTTGACAGAATAAAATTATTAACAATAATAAAAAACCTAATTTATAAAGCAAGGAATAAGTAAAAGAATACAAATCTATATGATTTTCCCAAGCAAAAAATAATTCTTTATAAAACTGAACTATAGTAGCCATAAAACTAGCATTAAAGTTTCGTGCCAGTGGAGATCCAATACTACTATCTTCAACAACAGTCAGTCGGCTAACCTGAAGTAAGAATAATATATATACAGAGAACAAAAAGGGGATTAAATTGCCGATAAACAACTTCCAGCGATTGAAATGAGTTAAACGAGAAAAAGGCAAATAATTAAATTTAGCTGAGGAACTACTCAATAGTAAGATTAAAAACAAACAACTACTAAAAAATAACTGATAGACTGTCCCCATTTCCCATGAAGAAGATGTAATTATACCGAATAAAATTAATTGAAAAATAGTTGCCTTGGAAAGGTTAGAGGAGTCAGCTTGGCTAATGAAAAAGTTCAAGTTTAGTATTATACCTGCTAATGTTGGAAGATAGGCTACAGATACCACTATTACATAATATATTTCACCAGGAGGGTATCTATGACCATTAAGAAAATAAGTAAATAGAATTAAGGTAATGAGTAGTGTTAGTAAATTTTTAAAGCAAATATTTTCAGATTTATTTTTGCTGTTAAAAAGTAAACTATATTTGCTAATAATTGTCTGAATAAAAAGAAAAATAGAGCCGAGCAATAAAAGCCATGTTGTTAATATCATGCACCCTGTAAATGGCTTGCCCAGCTTGGGGACAGTATTGTAATAAAAGTATAAAATTATTTCGGAAAAAAACCTGGGACTCCAAGTAAAAATTCTGTGGAATAAGCCATGGAAACCTTCACTTTGGTACAAGTGAGCTACGTAATAATCGTCACTATTCCATGATGTAGCTGCTAACAGTAAAAAGGAAGGAAATAGTATGATAAGGGAAGTGCATATTATTATTATTATTGTAATTTGTCTATTTTTATGTAATAAATTCTTTTCCATAATTCACAAATTGATTGACTAATAGACAACTCAGTATAATTTGTTTTTACATGAGGTAAAAACAAATTATTTTTATTTATATTTATTTGTTGTTAAAAGAAGTAACATACAATTTTTGCTTATTAAAATAATTGAGGTATGCTGTTTCTCGATAATTTTCTGGTTTATTACTTACATGATAAAGTCCAGGTTCAAAATACATTCTAAATATATAGTAGGTTGGCGTATAAGTATATGTTGCGAACGATTTATGAGAATCAAGGTTACTTTGCCAATCCTGATTATTAGCAGTAATAATATTATTTATATTAAGAATATCTTGCTTCAGGTTATTAAACTGCAAATTAACCAAAAGTGCAATAGTTATGCTAAAAGTTATCAATAAAGTTACTGGTGAATTTATTGATAACTTTATATTTGTTTTTTGGGATACAAAAGAAGAAGCAAGAATCATTGCAATGAGAAAAAAGCTTAAACCAATTAATGCTAATTTAAAACTCATTTGCCTTCCAGGAGAAGCAATACCTAATTCATAATATCCAGAAAATGTAGTAATAAAGTTGGTTATTAATAAATTAATAATAGATATCAAACAAGCATTTTTAGTAATATTATTAAATATAATTTTTGCGTAAGAAAAAAGTATAATCAGCAACAATAAAAATCCTAATTTATAAACTACAGAATAGCTAAAAAAATAAAAATCAACATTGCTGTTTACCAATGAAGGATGATTTAAGAAAAAAAGTTCTTTAAAAAACTGTAATATAGAGGTGATGAAACTGGCTTGAAAATTATCTACAAATTGAGAGCCAATACTACTCGGATCAACACCAGTAAGTCTCCCTAATTTAAGCAAGAAGAAAATATATAGAGACAGGAAGAAGGGTATGAAATTTGCGATCGCAATTTTCCAGCGATTCAGTTTATTCAAACGAGAAAAAGGCAATTCATGAAATTGAGTAGAAACACTAGTTAACAATAAGAGAAAAAATAAGCTAATACTCAAAAAAAATTGATAAATTGCTCCCATTTCCCATGAAGATGCAGTAATTATACCAAATAAAATTAATTGTAAAATTTTACTATTTGAAATACTGGGAGAATTAGCTTGATTAATGTAAAAAGTTAAGTTGAATATTATACCTGCCAATGTTGAAATATAAGGAACAGATACTATAACCAAATAATACATTTCACTAGGCAGATAACAGTAAAGACAATAAATAAATAAAATCAATGTTATTAGCAGTGGCAATAAAATTTTTAATAAATGGTTTTTGTCCGCTTGTTTTGTTACTAAATTTTCTTCTGTATCTCGTAAAAATAAACTATGGTTGCTAATTATACTACGACTAAAAATAAAAATTGAGCAAAGAAGAAACAGCCAAGTTATCAATATCATAGCTCCTGTCAATGGTCTCCCCAACCAAGGAACAGTATTATAGTACACATATAAAATCATCTCGGAAAAAAACCTAGGACTCCAATTAAAAATCCTATGATTTATCTCATATAAGTCTTTAACCTGATATAATTTGGCGGTATTGTAATCATCACTATTCCATGATGAAGCTGTTAAAAGTATAAAGGAAGGAAGTAAAATTAAAATAGAAGCAAAAATTAAAGTTAAAATAACTTTTCTATATTGATTTATATTTATTGAATGATTTAGCATAATTAATAGACCAAAAAATTATTGGGGAAAAACGCAAAACATGGTATTTGAGTTATTTTATTTATTGTTATTGTATCTACTTTAACTTATTGGTACAGCTATTGTTACAAAAAGAAAATTCGTTATAGGTTAAAAATAGTTAAACCTAAAAAAAACTGTAAAGTTTTATTTTCAAATACACTAGGTTTTTTATATTTAATACTCAATGAATCTGAAGGTTTATTGCATTAGTTTCATGTTATTCTGTTTCTAATTTGTGGGTTACTTGTTTATGTAGTATTTAGAAGGGTTTTTTGAAATCAACCTCTGCTTTTTTACAAGTCTGGAACAATTAAGCCAATTCAAAGTATTTCATGGAATGATACAAAAACAAAATCTTCAATTCGCCTCAAAATCAATCATTTTGATAATTGTAATGATTCTAGCTGCCTCGATGTTTCAATTAAACAGAAGAACTCTAGTTTCCGCTAAAGATATATAATATTCAAAGTCTAGTAAAACTAGCTATTCCTTAATTTAAAATCCGACAATTTAGATTATGTCAGAAACCTCCTTATTTGAAACTCCCAGGCTTATTAAAGATATTAATGAATGTTATTTTTACCACACTATAGATTTACCTGGATATGGTACTGTTCATGGTGCTTGGGATTTGAGGAAAAATATTGAAGCATACCTAGGTAACTTTGATTTTGCAGGAAAAACTGTACTTGATGTTGGTACAGCAGGGGGATTTTTGACATTTCATATGGAAAGTAAAGGAGCTAAAGTAACGTCATTTGATCTTACAAGCGGAAAATTATGGAATATAGTTCCCTATATTAATCCAAAGTATAATTTAGAACAAGCTAGAAAGCATTATATAAATACTGCTGAAATAGTAAAAAAAGGATATTGGTTTTCCCATAGAATTTTAGAATCTCAAGCAAAATGTCACTATGGAGACATATATAATTTGTCTTCAAACATAGGATTATTTGATGTAGCTGTCATGGGAATGATTATTTCTCATTTAAGAGACCCTATACAAGCTTTATTTTCAGTTAGCTTGTTAGTCAAAGATTATATAATTCTGTCTAATCCAGTCACTGAAGAAACTGAAGACTGTGTAGTTAGATTAATGCCAAACAATAATACCCTTATACCACTAGATGCTTGGTGGTGTTTTTCCAAAGCATCTATAGAAAGAATGTTAAATATAGTGGGTTTTGAAGTAGAATCTGTTGTTAAATCCAAACATCTTTGCGAGCAATCAGAAACAGAAGAGAGCATTTACTATGATGTTACATCCTTTGTCGCTCGCAGAAAATATTCAAGTCCAGTAGAAATTACTTCAGATTTTTAAGTTTAAGAATATTTTTTTAGTATCACCTTATTATGTTTTATTTACAACATTAATATTTAGGACATATGGTAAATTATTATCCCTATTAGGAAAGTTACTAATTCCTTCAGATATCAACTCAAAAACAAGTTTATATTTTCCTGGTTTTTGGGGGAAAATAATAGACCCAATAGCAGTAGTTGATTCATTCTGTTTCAGATTTTCAGCAATATAAAGAGTTATGATTCTGATTTGGTTATTTTCCCTATCAAATAAATATCCTCTTACTTTTATTTCTCCTATCGGAAGAGCTGCTTTATAACCAAACCATCTTGATACACCTTTGTTTTCAAGACTCGCTTTAAATAATTGTGTAGAACCAGGTTGAACTGAAATTACTGAGTTCATAACTCGATCATTTTCATCTGTAATTTGTTTAATTACTCCATCTAGACCATTGATATAATCAGGATTATTGAAATTTGGTTTAATAATTTGATTAAACAAAGCTCTAAAATATCTTTCTAATTGGCTATCTCTGATAGTCCATAGTCTATGATGATAAATATCAACATTTAAAGGAACTGAATTCCACAACATACCAGGATTAAAGCCAAAAGCTCCAGCAATTTGAGTAGATGTGGAAAATATAAGACAAGTTATAAATAGTAATACTTTGATATTAATTAAGTTTTTAACTCGCAATAATCTAATTATATTGCCTGCAATACAATAACCAAGTAAATAACATAGTATAGGCATGATGTCAGTCATAAACCTTGGTCCATAAACATGACCTGCCCACCAAATTCTAAAGAAACAATAATTTAGAAGTAGCAATATCGAAGCAATAGTCATACATCCTATTAACTTTTCATCTCTACAAAATCTATGTTTAAAAACTTGATAAGCTCCAAAAAGTGAATAAAAAACTATAGGATAAAATACAAGAAGCCCTCGACTAGGACTAATTAGTATTCCTAAAGATGCAGTTATAAAGTGATTAAGAGTAAAAATGTATCCTGATCCTGATAAAACATTAGAGTAACCCCCAGTTAAGTTATCAAAGTAGTATAAATTCCAAACAAAGCTAGGAATTGCTGTAATTAAACCACATAGAAAGAAAATAGCATTAAATCGATAGCTAAAAACTGAATAGAAAATCGCTGCAATTGCATACAATGCGCTTGTAGGACGAATACCTGGAAGAAATCCACAAATTAATCCTGCTAATAGCAGCCATCTTTTTTGATATTCTTCTGAAGTGCGATTGGCTTTTAGTAAACAAAATATAATACTTACAAGAGCTAAATTAGATATTCCATGTTGCCATAGTCCTTGAGAATTTGTTACCCATGTATTGGTAGCAAAAGCAAATATAAAAGTAGTTAGTAAAGATGACTTTCGATTAAATTTTATCCTAAGAGATAAATATTATTCATCCATAGCTGAAAGTATTGATGGTGAAAATCTTAAAAATTAGATATTAGTTACTATTGTTGATTAAATCAGACCTAATTGCTGTAATCTTTTTAAATACCTTTTACCAGCATTTATAGGAGAATGATCGATAACTATTTTCTCTTGTCCTGCCAAAGCAATTTGTTTAGTTTCATGAGAGTTATTTACCATTTTTTTCATTAACCATGCTGCATGATGTAAGTCAGGTTGCGCCCATTTTTGACCCGTTGCAAAAGGATATTCCTCTGGTTTTAAAGCAATTAATTTATAATCTACAGGAAAACCTGTTTGATGGTTGATGAAATCACGACTTCCAGAATAATTCGTAGCAATTACTGGTTTACCTAGTAACATAGCCTCTGCTAACGTATAACCAAAACCTTCGGAACGATGTAAAGATACATAGCTATCACAACAATTCATTAAAGCCATAGTTTCACCATGACGAAAATAATCATTGATAACAATGATATCGTCTTCTCCATCTATTATTTCTAATAGTTTCTGATAACTTTTACCTTCTGGATCGAAACCTCTAGTTTTGATTATTAAGGCTGTAGGAATATGTGATTGTTTACGGAAAGCCATTCGATAAGCATCAATAATATCTTGAGGATTTTTGCGATGGTCGAAAGAAGCGAAATCAAAGTTAAAATGAAACAAAAATTTATCTTTTGGTAAGTTAAAATGATCGCGATTCAAATTAGGAACATTTCCAATATTAATAGCAGGTGGCATACATAAAACAGGGATATTGAGTTTGGCTTGAAAAGCTCTTTGGACAAATTTTGACTCTACCCAAACTTCATCTATATCGTGATAGCCAGATACCAAATCTTGAGGAAATTTACTTAACTCCCATGCAGGCATATTAATAACAAAATCTGGTTTATTGCTATCCTTTTTTATTCCTTGTTTTATGGTCTCTAGTCTTTGAGCATTAAATTTATAAATATGTATGGGAGCAGAAATTTTAGAAACTATTAGACTTTCTACCTGACGATCATTTTGGGGAACTAAGTGGTCATAGATATCTAAATGATAGCCTTGGGTACTAATATTAACTGCATTAAGGCTTTTAATCACCATTCTTGCTGCTTGCCCTATTCCTATTTCTGTTCTTAAATATCCGACAACATTCACAAGAGATTTGTTTGCCCGAGTAGGGGATATAGGAGAGCGAGAATAACTAAATTTGCGGATAATATTATCTAAAATAGGTTCAATAAAAAAATCATCTATTTCATTTTTTTCTGCATGATCGAGAAACCAAGAAGTATATTTTTCTCGATCATAATCTTTATCCATATTAAAGTAAGGATATTCTTTTAAATCGTAATCTGGATCTATTTTAAAGTAGGGATCGAGACAAGAAGTGTTTTCCAAAAATCCCAACATTAAATTAGTTAAGGGAAAAGAAGAAGCATCTTTATATTTATGATGCAATAAATTGAGATATTCATAAAAATTGGCAAAAGGATTGGGAAACCAAATATTTTCTAGGTTTCGATATATTTTTCTAGCAATGGGAGGGATAAAAATTCCATTATCAAAATAGCCATAAGAATATTTAGGTTCACAATTTACAGCAAAGCTATTTTGTTTAACTTTTTGGATATAGTCATTAATGAGGAGTTGTAAAGCATCAGGTAAATTATTGCTAAAAGCTGTAGTGTGTTTGGATAGAAGTTTATTATTATTAATGTTAATACCGCTAAAGTGAAAAAAAACCAAGGGTTTTTCGTCAATATACCAATTGTTATCTTTTTTCTCTAGTTTGCGCTGAACTAAATTCCAATAAGCAACATTAAGATTGGTGTCTCGTAAAATTTTAACTTTATCATAAAAAGCTGGTAGTAAATTGATAAATTTTTGATCGACAAAAATACCATTTAGCTGATCGTTAACACATTGAAAACGTAATTTTCTACCCCACCAATGTATAAAACTAATTACGTCTTTACTATTACTTACTGCGATAAATCCTAAATTGTAAATTCCAGATTGCATAACTCCAATATCTCCTGGATATGCGTCTCCTTCCGATGGTTGAGTAATATGAGGAGTTATCACAAAATCTGCACCATTATCTAGGGCAGAAACTACTGACTCCATTGGAGCAAATAATTCAATATCAGGGTCTAAATAAATAACTTGTTCAAACTTATATTCTTCAATTAATAACTGCATCATGAAGGGTTTTAAGGCAGTATTAAATTCCATAATATCGTAACGAAAAGCAAAGTCTAAAAAGTTAGTAATATTTAGTTTCTCTGCTTCTACTATCTGAATATTATCTAGTTTTAAAGGAAAGTTATGATCTTTTTTATCTGCTAGACATAAGAATAATTCTGATTCTGGATGATATTTTTTCAGGGAATTAAATAATACTCGTACATAAGGTAAATAGTTATTCGAGCAAATAGTAAATATCGCTCTTTTTTTTTGTTGCTTATTATAATATTTAAGTCTTAATAATGATGTTTTTTGCTCGTTCATCTGTTTTCGCGCAGGAGACACCCGATTTATCGGAGCTCCGAATGCGCGCCTCTAATTATTGGGTTTACTTTTAAATCTGGT
>JASJCP010000207.1 GCA_030065935.1 Xenococcaceae cyanobacterium MO_167.B27 | reverse complement strand
CTGAAAAAAGATAACCAGTTCTGAAAGATTTTTTTTGGTCAATTAGGGCGATGGCGAGACTGAAAAAGCTGATTCACTCGTTAATGAGGTACGCCGACTCGGTAAAAATTGATTTCATTTTCACTACTGTCAAATCACGCTCAAGTCTTGCCCTACAAGACTTATTAGGCTACTTGTAGCCCCCCCAGCTTAAATGATAAATGTTAAACGGGATACTAGGGAAAAGATACCGAAGAATAAGAGTAAAATACCACTAATGGGATTAATCCAACCAGACCAACGACGCAATTCTAAGATTTTTTTGAGAGAGGCGGTAAAACTTCCTGCAATAATTAAGGGTGCAACATAGCCTACTGCATAAGCTAATAATAAACCAGCACCAAGAATTAAATCTTGAGTAGAAGCAACCCAAGCCAGTAAAGTTGCTAAAACTGGAGTACTGCAAGGGGAAGCTACTAAACCAAAGGTTAAACCTAATAAATAAGACCTTACACTGGGGGGGAAATCTTCTGTGATCCAATCTGTCCCACCCAGGGAAGGAAATCTAAGAGGGACGATTTCTAAGAGATTTAAGCCCATTAAAATAGCAATGAGACTTACTATGACAGGTAAACCAATACCAATTTGTCCATAAACCTTCCCGATACTAGTAGCGATAATACCCAATGTAGCGAGAGTTGTGGCTAAACCCAAAGCAAACCAACTAGATTGTGCGATCGCTCCCATCCTTCCCTGAGACTCATAACCTCCAATATAACCAATGGTAATAGGTAACATCGACAGCATACAGGGAGTCAGACTAGTAACTAATCCTGCGAGGAAAATTATCCCGAGACTAACTAGACTAAGATGATCTAATTGACTAGCAACTAGGCGATCAGCAAATCTTTCAATGAGGTATAACTGAGTTTGTATAAATTCCACTATTATTGCAATTCTGGACTAATCTACAGATCGGATTTTGACACTCCCACGGGTGAACCACATGGGAATCTTGGTTCAACGATTTAACTTACTCTGACAGGTATGGCTACCAATCAAAATAGAGGTCGAATCTCCCCAAGCGTTTAGGTCTAATATCTCATTAGACCAGCTTCCTCCATGCCCTGAAGTAGCTTTTTTTAGTATATTCAATGAAGCTGCATAATCGCGGTCTAAAACTGGAATACCGCAATTACATACATGAGTACGAGTAGAAAGAGATTTCTTAACTCGTTTACCACAATTAGGACAATCGGATGTCGTGTGATGGGGCGGTATGGCAATTGTTAATCTGCCATACTTTAATCCAAAATATTCTATCCATTTCCTAAGTTGTGACCATGCAGCATCATTGATACTCTTGGCTAGTTTCTTATTACGCACAAGATTTTTGACCTTTAAATCTTCATAGGCTACTAAGTCGTTTGACTGTATTAAACGGAGTGCTTTCTCTTTAGCAAACTCTTCTCGCTGCCTACTTACTTTTAAGTGTCTCTTGGCATATCTTTTTCTAGCTTTAATGTAGTTATGGGACTGCTTCTGTCCTTTCTTAAATTTCTTGCTTTTCCTTCTGTTTAGTTGGTTTAAACGTTTTTCTGATTTTCGATAGTATTTAGGGCATTCAACAGTGTTATTGTTTGAATCACAATAGAAATATTTTAGCCCAACATCAATAGCTATACACTTTTTAGTAGGTTCTAGCTGTGGTGTTATATCTCTAGGGTCGAGTTTCAACATCAACTGAACAAAATAACCATCCGCTCTTCTAACTATTCGCACTCGTTGAATTTGCCACTCTGAAAAATAGTACAAATCTCGACTACCAACAAGTTTTAATTCTCCAATATTTTTATGATCAGTGAAAGTGATTCTTTTAGGATCTCGATTTAGTTTCCATCCTGATTTTTTAAACTCAACTGAGCGAGTACGTTTAGAGTATCTTGGATATCCCTTTTTGCCAGGAATTTTGTTTTTGCAGTTAGTATAAAATTTAAGAATTGCAGTCCAGGTTCTTTCGCAAGCTTGTTGACAAGCAGTAGAGTTAAGGTCTTTGACAAAAGAGAATTCTTTTCTTAAGGCTGTCACGTGCTTGTAGATATCTTTTTGCCCAACACCTTTGTTGTCCTCCCAGTATCTTAGACATTTATTGCGTACAAATTGGACTGTACGAATAGCGGAGTCTATAGCTCGATATTGAGATTCTTTTCCTCTAAGCTTAAGCTCCAAAACAAACATTTTGCGTAGGTAACTAGCTACGCAAATCATCTTAACACAAAAAATGCTCACTGCGCCCTAAAGGACGCTACGCCTACATCCAACCCTTAAAAGACGTTGGCTTTGGCTTTAAATATTGTAACAAAACTCAACCTAATCTGAGTTAGTAGTTAGGAGTTGGGAGGAGGTACTTAACAATTAACAACTAACAACTAACAACTAACAATTAACTTTTGTTTCTTCTGACTTTTGTTTTTGCAATGCTGAAATAACCGACAATAATTGTTGAGAGGTCATAGAGGTAAAATTAGTTTGCTGCGCTATTACTAGTAGTTGTTTGATGATCCAAGCACTATTATTAGCAGGATTTAATAAGCTAGCTGCGGTTTCCTTGACTAGATTGTTCATTGAAGGATTATTTACTATAGATCGCGCTTTAGCTAACCCTTGCTGCTGATCGATTTGTACTAAACTATAAACACTCAAAGCTTGAGTGATAGGATTAGGCTCTTGTAGTAACTCTAGCAAAACCTCTTTTCCTGACTGGGAAGGAATATTTGCGCTGGAAAGTTGGGTTGTTTCAGTAGCAAAAGGATTGTTCTCAGAAACTTGAGTGGATTCTCGATAGGGTTTTAACTCCTTGATAATTGAGGGGTTAAGACGCTCTAACCATGCTGCTGATTCATCTGCTAAAACTTCTGCGATCGCATCTTCGGCTAAAACCCCAGTCCTCGCTGCTAAACTAATAGCATCTGATTCATCATTGAGCATTTCTAAGATAGTTAGTAGAGGTGTAATAAGTAACTGTTGTTTAGCGAGTAAGAGTTTTTGCAGTAGCTGTAACAGAGGATTTTGGTAAGCATTAGACATATTGGCGAGGGCTCGATATCGGGAAGCTTCTATTTGTAACAAAGCCAATAACCCTTCTGCTTTGGGACGCAAGGCATCAAATGTACCACTTAAAATCTGTAAATGTTCTTGTTTGGTAATGTGATACTCATGGCGTAAGTTTCTAATTTGTTTAATTTTGCGATCAATTGCTTCTTCTAGGGAAACCCCACTGTCGAGTAAATCTTGTAATAAAGTAGCAATCTCTTTGCGATAACTCTCCATCCGTAAGTGGTCTTCTTGGGTATATTGTCCATTACTACCGATAAGAGTCGGGTCTTCGATATTCAACTCTGTCAATAAAGCATAGTGTTCTTCTTCACTAATTTCTAGTTGTTGGCGAATTCCTTGTAAATTAGTCAAACTATTATTGGCTTTGACATTTCCTGCTGTGAGAGATTCTTCTAAGACTCCTTTATAGACTGTTAATCTATCTTGATGAGTCACTTGAGGAATTACTTGATACAGAATATCTAACTCATCAGGTTTCAAGTCTTCCAAAGAGCGATTATGGAGAATTTGGCTAAAGTTGAGATTAAGTTTTTTCAGTTGACGACGTAATTTGTCTGCAATGCTTTCTTTTCTGTATTGTTCAGAACTATGACCCCAAGTACGATAGAGCCAAAAAGTACTAACTAAAACCACTAACCCATTAAAAATTAATTGTAGGATAGTGGGGAGACGCATGATTTCTGGACGACCCCCATAGATGTAGAAAGCGTTGAAAGAAAGGAAAGTAACTACAGAGAAAATGTGATGTAAAACTAACTCCCGATCTACACTCCCTTTTTTGCGTCTGAGATAAGCACTATAGATTTTTTCTAGCTTACAACCGAGAACATAAAAGATTGCGCCAAAAACACCCATGGTTAAAGGGGTTGCAATTAACTTAGGAATTGCGATCACCTGCCCCCAAAGATAAAAACCAGGCTTCAAAATTGTAGCTAACTGATTTTCTTCATGAGTCCACGCGCCTGAAAAATAGTAGTCTGGATTTCCTGCATATAACCAATAATAAACAAAATAGCCTACTACCAAACCCAAATAACCATACTGCACTAGTCTGCGACCAGGTTTACTCAACTTTTCCCAGTAAGCTTTTTCTGCATCAATATCCATACAGGGAGAAGTGCAACCTATACAAGCAATTTTTTCCTTTCCTGTAGCACGATCAACAGTACGACACATTGACTGAGTAATACTTTTAGGTGGTGCGGTGTGAGCTTTACTATCAAATAGTCCCCTGGGTCCTGTAAAAACCATCTGTACCATCCCAAAAGGACAGACATAGTGACACCAACTACGACCACCATAGAGATAGACTATTCCAACAGCAGAGAGAATGGTTAGAATCAGGAATGTACCAAAAACAGGACGAGCGGAATTAACTAAGAGAATACGGCAATTTAAACCCAAGAAAAATAAGCCAAACTGCAAATATAAATGATTGTTAATTAACCATTGATTGTGTTGAATTTTTAACTTTGGCTTCAGTCCCAAACCTCTAGGAATCTGAGATAAAAAATATAGAGGACAAATTCTTCTCCAAGTTTCGTGACCCAATATAAACACAATGGCAATCCCACAAGGCACAATCATACCCCAAAATAACCTCGCCCCCACCGGATAAGGAGCTTCTGTCAAACATTCCCCCTGGACTCTCACACAAGTACTAGGATCGTTAGCATAAGTAAGAACAGTATCTCGTAGGGGACTCCAAAGCTGATTCGGATCGGTTAAAAAACTAGTCACAGGGTCGTAGAAAAGAGAGAAAATTAGTAAAAGCCAACCCACGACTAAAATGTATCTAAATATATGTATCCGTTTTTCCGAAACTTGACTCAGCATTTTCACATAGCTCCTCGATTATTGTAAAAATATGAATAGACTGGAATTATGCCACCAAAAATTTGGTGAATCTCTCTGTTTCTATTGAGTGTTTAGGTTGGATTTTTGAGGTTTATGCAAAGGAGTTGATGCTTGAGCCACAAGATAAAATGCTTTTCAGTCTGGAAATAGATTAAGATATCTGGAATAATCGAAAAGATAGCTCAAACTGTAATAGAGTAAGTAAAGCCACCCAGAATGGTTTTTTGGAAAAAATTGTTTAATAATTCAGATACAGTGGCTACCTCAGAAGCTACTGGGTTTAAAGGCGAACTTTTAACCACAAATGATGCTGCTAATAATGATGCTCAAATCCTCTTCAGTACAGAGCGAGATATAGACTTGTACGAACTAGAAGAATTATGCGATCGTGTTGGTTGGGCGCGTCGTCCTCTACGTAAAGTAAAGAAGGCAATTCACTATAGTTTCTTAGTCGTCTCCATGTGGGAAGTTAAAGGTAAAAGAAGGCGTTTAATTGGTTTTGCTCGTGCAACCTCAGACCACGCTTTTAATGCCACTATCTGGGATGTAGTAGTCGATCCTCGCTTTCAAAATAGAGGATTGGGTAAAGCAATGATGAAATATACTATCAAAAAACTCCGAAGTGCTGATATTAGCAACATAACCCTATTCGCCGACCCCCAAGTAGTTAATTTCTATCGTCGCCTAGGTTTTCTCGTAGATCCAGAAGGAATTAAAGGGATGTTTTGGTATCCCGAGTGACATGCTCCGTCAGTAAACTGACGGCTTCCCGAAGAAAGTTAAATATTCAGGTTGTACTTATTATTAAAATTAGGCTACAATACTATAGCTGTTTACGGGATGTAGCGCAGCTTGGTAGCGCGCCTGCTTTGGGAGCAGGATGTCGCAGGTTCAAATCCTGTCATCCCGACTCTTGATTACTGTTTCTACCACTTCCAAAAGTTATGGGTTGACCCAAAACTAACACAGTTTCTTACTGTGTTAAAAAATGATTTTTTGCTTAGGTCAACTCTATTTCTATGAGATAGCTGATAGATTGTTTTGTGGACAAAAAACTAGATAGTATATTTACAAGCTATGGCACAGGGAAATAAACAGCCAGCAATCTTGGTTTTAGCGGATGGAAGCGTTTATCGCGGTTGGTCTTTTGGGGCTAAAGGTACTGTTGTAGGAGAGGTGGTATTTAATACTGGGATGACAGGATATCAAGAAGTCTTGACAGACCCCAGTTATCGTGGTCAGATAGTTACTTTTACTTATCCTGAATTGGGTAACACAGGAGTAAATTTGGAAGACGAAGAATCAGAAAGACCCCAAGTTACAGGAGCGATCGCCCGTAATATTACCTATCGTCCCAGTAATTGGCGTTCTACTCAATCTCTCCCTGATTATCTTAAGCAATGGAAGATTCCTGGGATTTATGGCATTGACACTAGGGCTTTAACTCGTAAAATTCGGTCTTTAGGAGCAATCAACGGCGGAATTTCTACAGAAATTCTGAATGCGGATCAGTTATTACTGAAAGTAAAACAAGCACCTTCTATGGCTGGATTAAATTTGGTTAAGGAGGTAACAACCAAAGAAGTCTATGAGTGGTCAGAAAGCACTAACTCTGATTGGGAATTTGCTACTACTGAAAATACTCCAACCTATACTGTTGTGGCGATCGATTTTGGAGTGAAAAAAAATATCTTACGTCGTTTAGCTAGTTATGGTTGCAAAGTGATTGTAGTTCCTGCTAATAGCGACCTAGAAGACATTTTGACCCACAATCCTGATGGTATTTTCCTTTCTAATGGTCCTGGAGATCCTGCTGCGGTAAAAGAGGGCATTGCTCTGACTAAGGAGCTATTAAAGTTAGAAAAACCAACTTTTGGCATCTGTATGGGACATCAAATTTTAGGTCTTTCTTTGGGTGCAGAAACTTTTAAACTTAAGTTTGGTCATCGTGGATTAAATCAGCCCGCAGGATTGCATCAAAAACAAGTCGAGATTACTAGTCAAAATCATGGGTTTGCGATCGCATCATCCTCTTTGAATGCAGAAGTGGAAATTACTCATCTCAATCTCAATGATCAAACTATTGCAGGACTACAACACAAAACGTTACCTTTCTTTTCTGTACAATATCATCCAGAAGCTAGTCCAGGTCCCCATGATGCAGATTATCTCTTTGAGAAGTTTGTGAATTTAATGGCTAATAGTTAGTGGTTAGTTGTTAGTGGTTAGTTGTTTTCTGACTCCTAAGATCACGAGTCGGCGATTTTGATTTTGTTAAAGGTAACTTCACTGTAAAGGTTGTTCCTACATTGAGTTGCGATCGCAGACTAATTTTCCCACCATGAAAGTCAACACATTTTTTAACCACAGTTAATCCTAAACCTGTACCTGGTATAGTGCCTACATTACTAGCGCGGTGAAAACAATCAAATAGATAATCCCAGTCTTCTGAAGGAATCCCAATACCGCTATCGCTAACATCAAAGACGATCCAATTCTGTTCTCTTTTGAGTTCTAGGGTTATAGAACCACCCATAGGAGAATATTTTATCCCGTTAGATAGTAAGTTGTTGAGTATTTGCTGAACTAGCCTGGGGTCTAAATAAACTGGGTCTATTTGATCTTCGCACTGGAAGTGAATCTGGTGTTTTTCTGAGGCAATTAAGTTAAAATCGCTGATTAATCGCTCGCAGAGGACTGTAATATCTATTTTCAGGGGATTAAAGCTAATATCTTCTGATTCTGTTCGCTCTACTAGGGTTGTTTCTTCTAGTAGTTGTCGCATTTGTTGAGTTGCACCGCGAATTTTCCGAAAACAAGTCTCTTTTTGAGTTTCACTTAATCTTCCGTGCTGGCTTTCTAGCAAGTCTGTGGCTAGAGAAATAATGGTAAGAGGAGTACGATACTCATGGGATACTATGCGAATAATGCGGGTTTTTAGTTCATTGAGTTCTTTTTCTTTGTTTAAAGCCCGACGCATTTTCTCGGTTTCTAGTCTGTTGTGTTCCGCTTCTAAAATAGATGTTAGTTGCTGATTAGGTATGGAATTTAGTTTTGCGATCGCATATCCACCTCTTTCTGCGATCGCATACAAGTCCTGAATTAAATAATCACTGAATTCTTGAGCTTCTTCTCTTGCTACATATAGTAGTCCTAAGATTTTTCCTTTTGCATCAGATTCTTCCATAATAGGAACTATGTAATGAGAGCCTATTTGGGTAATGAATGATTCTGCTGATTCAGTAGTAGAAGAATTGAGAAGATGTAGGCAAATTGGTAAATCTACTGTTTTATTGTCCCTAATGTGAGCAATCTTGTCTAACAGGGTTTGTTGAATGTGAGAACTAGCAGTTATTGATAGACTGCGATTACTGTCGATAAATAATTCATAGCTTTGTTCTTTTACAAGAAAGATTCCCGCGATATCACAAGAAACATTATTGTGAAGATATTTGAGTATAGAGCTTAATAGTTCTTCGTGACTGATACTGTTGGCAATATTGTGAGCTAAATTAGCTTCTAACCATAGTTTCTCGTTCTTCCGCTCTATTGTCGTTGCTAAATTTTGAGTAAATTTAGTTTGTAGTGTTTTTAGCTGCTTTTGTGTAACCGCTAAAGTGGAAGATAGCTTGCGGTTTTTGGCTTTTTCTCGTTCTAATTCTTGCCTAATCCGCTCTAATTGAGTCTTCTCAGACTCGATTTGTGTTTCTAAAACTTGATTTTGCGGGAAATTACCAGATTTTTTGACTTTTTTTAATAATATAGGACGATCAAGTAACGATTCTGTGTTTTTTCGTCCCCTCCATCTTCTTTGATCAATACTTTCTCTGTTGTACATCAGAAATTATTTAGGTTGTTAATATCATTTTTTATAATTCGTCTATTTTACCAATTGATTCTACAATTTTCTTTACTAATCTTAATACTGTTTTAATAAACCGCAAGAAAATCTCCTAGGGATGAGGAGAAAGGAAGTTATTTCCCGTTAGATGTTATAGTTTCATGATATTTCCTGATACCAAATCCTGTTTACACACTCGACATATATGTAAAGCTTCAATAACTCTCCGCGTCGGAAGCGTCAGCCTCATACATTCAGTAGATCACAAAGAGCGCGATCGCTAGACCTTAGGTATCCTCTGCTACTTTTTGGCTCAATTATCGCTACTTTTTATATTAAAAGTACTTATATAATACTGAAAACTTTATTTAGATTAATCAGAAG
>JASJCP010000034.1 GCA_030065935.1 Xenococcaceae cyanobacterium MO_167.B27 | reverse complement strand
TCGAGAGTACCAATAGTTAATGCACCATTGAGAGAAAATTTCATATTACCTGTACCCGAAGCTTCTTTTCCTGCGGTAGAGATTTGTTCTGATAATTCCGCAGCAGGATAGACTCTCTGTCCTAAAGTAACGTTGTAGTCGGGAAGAAATACTACTTTTAAGAGATCGCGGATATCGGGGTCATTGTTAACAATATCACCAACAGAGTTAATTAATTTAATAATCAACTTCGCCATGTAGTAGCCTGGTGCAGCTTTTCCGCCAAAGAAGAAAGTCCGAGGAGTAATATCTAAACTGGGATTTTGTTTGAGGCGGTTGTAAAGAGTAATAATGTGCAATACATTGAGATGCTGGCGTTTATATTCATGGATGCGTTTTACTTGGATATCAAACAGGGAGTCAGGATTAACTGTTATTCCTGTTTTTTGTTGAGCATAATCAGCTAATTCTTGTTTAACTGCTAATTTAGTCTCCCGCCATTGTTGACGAAATTCAGCGTTATCTGCTAAAGGTTCAAGTTGTTTTAGTTCTTCTAGATGATTCATCCAGCGATCGCCAATTTGCTTGGTAATTAGCTTACTTAGTCTAGGGTTACTCTGCACTATCCAGCGACGGGGAGTTACCCCATTAGTTTTATTGCTGAATTTTTCTGGGAAGAGTTCGTAAAAATCTTTAAGTACGGTTTCTTTGAGTAGTTCACTGTGTAAAGCAGCAACACCATTAATGGCATGAGAACCAACACAGGCTAAATGAGCCATACGGACGTATTTTTCACCACTATCGTCAATTAAAGATAGATTTGACAGCTTCTCATTATTATTAGGATATTTGATTCTAACCTGGTTGAGAAAACGCTGATTGATTTCGTAAATCAGTTCCAAATGTCGCGGTAACAAGTAGCCAAATAAACCTACAGACCATTTTTCTAAGGCTTCTGGTAACAGGGTATGGTTAGTATAGCCGAGGGTATTTTGCGTAATATTCCAGGCTTTATCCCAATCTAAATTATGTTCGTCAATCAACAAGCGCATTAATTCCGCTACAGCGATCGCAGGATGGGTATCATTAAGTTGGGCTGCAAATTTTTCGTGGAAGTTATCCAGACTATCATTGCAGAATAAATGGATACTAATCATATCTTGGAGAGAACAAGAAACAAAGAAGTATTGCTGTTCTAAACGAAGTTCTTTACCTTGAAGATGGGCATCGTTAGGATAAAGTACTTTTGTTAGGTTTTCCGAAACTACTTTCTCGTTAACTGCACCATAATAATCACCCACATTAAATTTATCAAAATCAAAAGATTCACAAGCTTCCGACTTCCACAAACGCATAGTATTAGCGGTATTCACTTTATAGCCCAAAATCGGCGTATCGTAAGGAATTCCCTTAACTACATAGGCTGGTACCCAACGCACTCGATAGTTACCATCGTTGTCCGTATAACCTTCCGTATGTCCGCCAAACTTGACTTCTACCGAGGATTCTGGACGAGCAATTTCCCAAGGATTGCCATATCGTAGCCATTTATCCGTAATTTCTATCTGCCAACCGTCTTTGATTTCTTGGTCGAAAATACCATATTCATAGCGGATACCATAGCCGATAGCAGGAATTTCTAAACTAGCTAAAGAATCCAGATAGCAAGCAGCTAAACGACCCAAACCGCCATTCCCCAAACCAGGTTCTTCTTCTTGGTCAATTAATTCACTTAGGTTTAATCCTGACTCTGCAATTGCTTGGTCAACCAGGTCGTAAATCCCCAGGTTAATTAGATTATTCCCTAAATGGGGACCGACTAAAAACTCAGCGGAGAGATAGCAAACTAGCTTAATATCTGACTTGATATAGGTTTGAGTAGTAGCAATCCAACGCTGAAGCAGGCGATCGCGTATGGTGTAAGCTAAAGCTAAATAGTAATCATTGGTAGTCGCAATACCTGGAAATTTTCCTTGAAGATACAGTAAATTATCAGAGATCGCTCTTCTTAGGGTAGTAATGCTTAATCCGGTGCGATCATCTTCAGTAGTTATGTTTTTTCTTGTTTTTGGTTCTTGAGATAAGGTCATGAGATTTGAGATTGTTATATTTTATTAATGTTTAGCTTTCATTAACTATTAGACACTTGTTTCTTTAGTCCTAAACTCTTCAATCATCGTTTCTGTGTGTAACACTACATCTACTGTAGATATAGAATTATTTAAAACATGAAAATAATTGATTTTTGTATTAACATCTTGCAGCTTTTGTTTAAGTTCTTTGATTTGTAATTCATCCTCAGTTATTTCCAGATCGCTCAAGATTTTTCCCTGCAATACTTTGTAATAAGATTGCATATTCCGAAAGTAAGAATGCAATGAAGTAACTGTATTAATAACTGAAGAACCTGCACTAGAATATTCTGGTTTTGAGTAAATCATGGGTTTATTGGCTATGGTGTATTTATTTGACTAATTTTAATTAGATATTGGTTGGGAAAAACAAAGATTTTTAAGATACTATTCTTCGATAAAACTAGTTAATTTTTTTCTAGCTCTTCAGTAATCTTAGTTATTTAGTCTGAAATTTTCTCAATCAAGTAATTTTATCAGTACTCACAAGACAATCGAGAAATAATTTTTAGTCACAAAAGAGTTTTATTGATAACTTTTGCTTCTGAATCAAACTCATAGATAATGGGAACTCCTGTAGCCAATTCTAATTTGGTTACTTCTTCTGGGGATAATTTATCCAAGTCCATAATTATTGAGCGTAATGAGTTACCGTGGGCAGCTACTAAAACCGTTTCTCCATTTTTAATGTGAGCTAAAACGCGCTCGCGCAAGAAAGGTATAACTCTGGTTTTGGTATCTTCCAAACTTTCACCTCCAGGGGGAGGGGTATCATAGGAGCGTCGCCAAATATGAACTTGCTCTTTACCATACTTGGCTGCGGTTTCTGTTTTATTCAAGCCCTGCAATTGTCCGTAATACCTCTCATCTAAAGCTGGGGTGGGGAAAATGGGCAATTCTTGACTATGATCGCCTTCATACTTATCCCAACCATGCCAGTTAGGATCGTCAGCAGCGTGTTGGATAATTGGTGTTTTTCCGCCAGAAACTTCATCACATTCAGTCAAACAGACAATTGCCGTTTCCATAGCTCTCATTAGTAAGCTGGTGAAACAGACATCTATTTGATAGTTTTTTTCTCTTAATTTACAAGAAGCGATAGTCGCTTCAGCACGTCCCCTTTCGCTTAAAGGAACATCGACCCAACCCGTAAATTTGTTTTGGGCATTCCAGAGACTTTGTCCGTGACGAATCAGAATTAGTTTAGCCATATTAACTTATACTATGAATCTTGAGGAAATTAGTCCCTTGGGGTGTCTGGGTAGGAATACCCCCCATGATTAAAATTTGCTCTCCTGAGTCTGCTAATTGTTGCTTGACTAAATAGGTTTCGGCGATCGCTACTAACTCTTCAAAAGTGGTTCCTTCCTTTTCTAAATAAACTGGTTGGACTCCCCAAACTAGATTAAGACGGTGATAAACATCAATATTGGGAGTAAAAGCAATCACCATCGCTTTCGGCCGTTCTCCTGAAGCAATTAGAGCGGTGTAGCCAGTAGCAGTAAAACAAACGATATAGCGCAGGTTTAAAATCTGATCGATGGCGTTTAAAGCTTCACTCAGAGCGTGGGTTTGATCTGTTTTAGCAGGGGGGTTATTGACAAATTGCAGATCGGGTTCAATGCTCTGTGCAATTTTGGCTAACATTTCTACTGCTTTAAGAGGATATTTTCCGACAGCTGATTCTCCCGACAACATCACCGCATCTGTCCCATCAATAATGGCGTTAGCTACATCGCTAGCTTCCGCGCGAGTGGGACGAGGATTGTTAATCATGCTGTCCAACATTTGAGTTGCAGTAATTACTGGGATATTTTTGAGATTGCACTTACGGATAATTTGCTTTTGCCAAAATGGTACTTTCTCGGGTTTCATTTCTACACCCAAGTCCCCCCGCGCTACCATCAAGCCATCACATTCTGCAATAATTTCATCCAGATTGGCGATCGCTTGGGGCTTCTCAATTTTTGCCATTACGGGAATATCACCATTGCGCTCGGCAATAAATTGTTTTAAATAGCGAATATCCTCTGCTTGACGGACAAAGCTCAAAGAAACCCAATCAATACCTTGAGATATACCAAATTCTAAATCTTTTTGGTCTTTTTCCGTCATAGAAGGCAATCTTAGATTCAGACTTGGTAAATTAACCCCCTTACGGCTTTTTAAGATCCCCCCTTCCACCACTTTGCAGATGGTAGCCAACCCATCAATGGCGACTATTTCTAACTCTAATAAGCCATCGTCTAAGAGAATTTGCTCCCCTGGTTTAGCTTCTTCTGCTAGATAAGGATAATCTATAGAAACTGTACCAGGAGAATCTTGATATTCAGACTCAGGAACTAAGGTTAACTGCTCTCCTACCTTTAATTCCATACCCCCTTCTGGTAACATCCCAACTCGAATTTTGGGTCCTTGGAGGTCTTGCAAGATGGTAATTGGCGTATTTAATTCTTCTGAAACCGAGCGCAGCAGAGCAACCATTTCTGAGTGGGTTTCATAACTACCATGGGAAAAATTCAGCCGTGCGACGTTCATCCCTCGCTGTACCATCTGTATGAGCATTGACCGTGAACTGCTAGCTGGCCCAATGGTAGCCACTATTTTCGTGCGATGTAGTTGAGGATTCATAATTTAGGGGATTGGGGTGTGGGGATAAATTATGAGGGATAAAAGACTCCGAGTGAGGTAATAAGTAATAAGTAATAAAACTTGCTACTTACTACTTACTACTTGCTACTTTAAAAGGATTCACCGATAAGGAACAAGTATATTTCCTCATCGCTGAATCCTTCCCTAATAGGGCCATTTCCAGTTAACAATTTCCGGTTTATCTATACCCTGTTCGTGAGCATAAGCCAGATTATCCAGAATGGCATTTCTCATGCGCTCTCTGACATAGACGGCTCTAGAGCCAAGTTGGTCAACACGATCAATCACATCTATAACTAGGTTAAAGCGATCAATTTGATTGAGTATTGCCAATTCCAAAGGGGTGTTGATATTACCTTCTTCCTTGTAACCTCTGACATGAATCCTGTCTTGATTAGTGCGACGATAAGCTAATTTGTGAATTAACCAGGGATAGCCGTGGAAGTTAAACAGGACAGGTTTATCGGGAGTAAACAGAATATCAAACTCTTTATTAGATAAACCGTGGGGATGTTCTGTTTCCGACTGTAGTTTATACAGGTCAACCACGTTAATAAACCTGACTTTGAGTGAGGGGAATTCTTCCCTTAATATTGCTGTAGCTGCTAAAGATTCCATAGTGGGAATATCTCCACAACAAGCCATAATTACATCCGGCTCATCCGCTTCTTTTCCGCAATCATCATTACTCGCCCATTCCCAAATACCAATACCTTTGGTGCAGTGTTTAATGGCTTCATCCATTGTTAGGTATTGCAGGTGCTTCTGTTTATCAGAAACAATTACGTTCACGTAATCTTTACTCCGTAAGCAGTGGTCAGCAACCGAAAGCAAACAGTTAGCATCAGGGGGAAAGTAAATGCGAGTTACATCCGGACTTTTATTGGTAACTAAATCTACAAAACCAGGGTCTTGGTGAGAAAAACCATTGTGGTCTTGTCGCCAAACTAAAGAAGATAGCATTAAGTTGAGAGAAGAAACAGAGGCACGCCAAGGAACCTCATTTCTACAGATATCTAACCATTTGGCGTGTTGGTTAAACATGGAATCGATGACGTGAACAAAGGCTTCATAGGTGTGGAAAAAGCCATGTCTTCCTGTGAGCAAGTAAGTTTCTAGCCATCCTTCTAGAGTGTGTTCGCTCAACATTTCCATCACTCTACCGTCAGGAGATAACATCCCTCCATCTTCATCTTCTGGTAGGGAATCCGCCATCCAAGTTTTTTTGGTGACTTCGTAGATATCTTGCAAACGATTAGAAGCAGTTTCATCTGGGCCAAAGACACGGAAGTTGGTCATGTTATTTTTCATGACATCCCGTAAAAACTTCCCTAATACTCTAGTATTTTCTACTTCTACTGTTCCTGGTTTCTCCATGGAGATCTCATAGTCACGGAAATCAGGCAATTTTAAATCTTTCCGTAATAAACCACCGTTGGCTACTGGGTTCGCACTCATGCGACTTATTCCCACAGGAGCTAATTCTTTTAACTCTGGGATTAGAGTCCCATTTTCGTCGAACAATTCTTCTGGCTTGTAACTCTTCATCCATTGTTCGAGGAGTTTCACGTGTTCGGGATTTGAATGCATTGCACCCATGGGTACTTGGTGCGCTCGCCAGAACCCTTCTACTTTATGACCATCTACCTCTTTGGGCCCTGTCCACCCTTTAGGAGTCCGCAAGATAATCATGGGCCAACGGGGACGGAAGGCTTTATTTTGGCTCCTGGCTTCTTGTTGAATCTCCCGAATTTTCAGAATACACTCTTCCATGACTGCTGCCATTTTTTGGTGCATCTTTTCGGGGTCTGAACCTTCTACCACGTAAGGGCTATAACCATAGCCTTTAAATAAGTCTTCTAGTTCTTCGGGGCTAATACGAGATAGGATGGTAGGGTTAGCGATTTTGTAGCCATTGAGGTTTAAAATCGGCAACACTGCCCCATCACGGATGGGATTGAGGAATTTATTGGAGTGCCAAGCGGTTGCCAAAGGTCCTGTTTCCGCTTCTCCATCTCCTACTACACAAGCTGCTATTAAATCGGGATTATCATAAACTGCACCGTAAGCATGGGATACGCTGTAACCTAATTCTCCTCCTTCATGTATCGAACCAGGAGTTTCTGGGGTACAGTGACTTCCGATATAACCAGGAAAAGAAAATTGTTTAAAGAATTTCTGCATTCCTGCTTCATCTTCACTCTTATCTGTATAGACTTCTGAGTAAGTCCCTTCTAGATACACTGGGCCTAATACCCCTGGCGCACCATGTCCTGGTCCTGCTATATAGATGGCGTTCAGGTCGTATTTTTTGATCAGTCGATTGAGGTGAATATAGGTAAAACTTAGAGCAGGTGATGAACCCCAATGTCCCAATAGACGTTGTTTAATGTGTTCCGGCTTTAACGGCTGCTTCAGAAGGGGATTATCCTTCAGATATATCATCCCAACTGCCAGATAATTGCAGGCACGCCAGTAAGCGTCTATTTTTTTTAGTTCCTCGCCAGTTAAAGCTGTTTCTGATGCTGAATCTCTAGGGGGAGTAGCAACCATAAGTCGTTTCCTTTTGGTACAAGAATTAAGTTTTCTAGATTACTGAATTGATTTTGTAACTGAACTAACTAAATTTCCTTAGTTTTGTATATGAATTTACACTTGAATTAAGTCACTTAATGCAAGTCAATAAAATTTTAGTAGATTTCCTAAAACTAGAACATTTTATTAATATTTGTGACAATAATCCTGCTAATTATATTCACTTTCTGGCTCTACCGCAAGATGTATTGATCTTTCTATATTGGTAGTATTTATAAATTAGTATTTCTAGCTCACTTGAACTAGAAAATTCCTAATAAGACTGAATTCATCCAGAGTTAAAAATCTAATATTGTAACAAGTTTAAAATTTACTTGATATTCAATTTATTCAATGGTTACAATTTATTCATTCTTGACTAATGGCTAGTTAAAACTAAATCTTAGGAAATTAAAGTTAAAATTTGCTGAAAAGCGATAACCTAGAACATTTGAAGTATGATATATTTGAGGTAGTCTAAAGTGCTTACCATTTAAAAGGGCTTATTATACTTAGACTTTGTAAACAATTACTAACTGCAAAATGTAAATAAAGTAAAGTTAAAAGATAATTTAGCCAGGCTAAAAAAAATGGAGTTGTAATGATACAATGTGGTAAAAAAATATTTTGAAAAAATCGAGATAAAGTAGCTCATTTACCATTTAATAATAAAGTTTTTTTAGGGTCACAACTCTCAAGAAAATAAACCCCACAAAATTTTGAGAAAGTAACTAAAACAACAATCAGTTATTACTTTCGTTTATATCATTATAAGATTATAAATTGAACATAGAGACGTAGCGAAAAACAGCTTGCTATGAGGAATAAACTAGGTTAAAATAGCTTGATTATTGTATCATGAAGCTGGTCATTCAAGATTATTAATAACTGGCTACAGGTCACTGTTGATTGTTAAAAACTTTGCATTATATTAGAAATTTATCAATGAATTTTGAGTAATCTTAACCGTGAATAATTCAATTTTGACAGATGAACTTGAAGTATTGCTGGCATAAGACTTTACTGGTGCGTCAGCAACACCACCTTATAAGGATTGAACAAATGTTGTTCTAGAAGGAAATCTTGAAACCGATACTTGGGGTTTCGACAATCCATGCGATCGCAACGAGGTATTTAGTAGTAATAAGTAATAAGTATTACTTCCCCAATCCCCAATCCGTTGTTTTCCACCCGATAACTGACATCGTGTAACAATAAAGAAAAATAGACAATTTAAAAATAAAGTAAAGGAGTGGGGAAATGGTAGCAACGCCCATAAAAACTGAAAAGCGTTTAACAATACAAACTACCGAGATCGCTTCTGATACTATTACAATTCGTTCCCTAGACTGGGATCGCGATCGCTTTGATATTGAATTTGGCTTACAAAACGGTACTACGTACAATTCCTATATTATCCAGGGAGAAAAAACGGCTCTAGTTGATACTTCCCATGCTAAATTCCGTCAGCTATATCTAGAAACTTTAACTGGAATTATTGACCCCAAAACCATTGACTACATCATTATTAGTCATACCGAACCAGATCACAGTGGTTTAGTTAAAGATGTCTTAGAGTTAGCACCCCAAGCAGTAGTAGTAGGTGCAAAAACAGCAATCAAGTTTTTAGAAGATTTAGTTCACAAACCCTTTGAACGTAAGTTAGTTAAAAGTGGTGAGAGTATCGATTTAGGTAAAGGTCATATTATTGACTTTATTAATGCTCCTAACTTACACTGGCCCGACACTATCTTTAGTTATGATCGCGGTACTAATATCCTCTATACTTGCGATGCCTTTGGAATGCACTATTGTTCCGCTCACTTTTTTGATGAAGACCTATCCGCCATTGAAAAAGACTACCGCTTTTATTATGACTGCTTAATGGCTCCTAATGCTCGTTCCGTTATTTCTGCAATGAAGCGAATGGAAAAACTAGGAGAAATTACCACTGTTGCTAACGGTCATGGTCCAATACTAAAATATAACGTCCAAGAACTGTTAGACCGCTATCAGAAATGGAGTAAAGCACAGACTAAAGCCGAAAAAAATGTCGCTGTCTTTTACATCTCCGACTACGGTTACAGCGATCGCCTATCCCAAGCCATTGCTAGAGGTATTACTAAAACTGGTGTTGCAGTAGAAATGTTGGACTTGCGATCAGCAGAAAACAATGAAGTTCACGAAATTGTCACCCGTGCCTCTGCTATTGTGTTAGGGATGCCTCCCCTATCAGGTCATAATCATCAAGAAATAGTAGCCAATATAGGAACAATTCTCGCTGCTGCCAAGGAAAAACAAGTAATCGGGATGTTTGAATCCTACGGTGATAATGACGAACCCATAGACCCATTATTAACTAAATTTAGGGATGTAGGGCTCAAAAAAGCTTTTCCTTCCATCCGAGTTAAAGATACTCCCAACGAAAAAATTTACCAACTCTGTGAAGAATCGGGAACAGACTTAGGACAACTGTTAACCCGTGAGAAAATGGTTAAACAAATGAAATCCCTAGATAGCGATCTCGATAAAGCTATGGGAAGAATCAGTGGTGGACTATATATTATCACCGCTACCAAAGGAAATATAAAAAGTGCCATGCTAGCTTCCTGGGTATCTCAAGCTAGTTTTGAACCCCCTGGATTTACTATTGCTGTAGCTAAGGATCGGGCGATCGAATCTTTAATGCAAGTCGGCGATCGCTTTGTGCTAAATGTTCTGGAAGAAGGCAAATATCAGCAACTAATGAAGCACTTTCTGAAACGGTTTAAACCAGGTGCAGACCGTTTTGCAGGGGTAAATACCCAAACTGCTAATAATGGCTCTCCCATCCTCACCGATGCTCTAGCATACTTAGAATGTGAAGTTGTCAGTCGCATGGAGTGCAGCGATCACTGGCTCGTATATAGCAAAGTAACCACTGGTAGAGTCTCTGACCCCGATGCCATAACAGCAATACACCACCGTAAAGTAGGTAATCACTATTAAATTAATTTTGATTGAATTTCTTATAGGATGGGCAATGCCCATCTTTTTTTCGCTATTCAAAACTAATAACTAAGAGACTGTTTATAAAGAAAATCTAAAAGCACATAGCAAAGGTTGATGCCTGCATATACTAAACTTAGAGGTGTTGCATCTAGTTGTTTACAGGGAATCAAACAGGGCAATGTCAACAATATTAAATTGGGATTTTAGCGAAGGCAGTTTAGGTTGGCAAGGAGATTTTGCTGACTATCCACCAGGAGAAGAGGAATTTTATGAGTTAGACTCAGGTTTGCTTCCTCTGCCTGAAAACTTGGGTGATGATACTGCTTTATTTATCACAGGGGCAAATCGCAGTGACGATTTATTCATGTATTTTCGTAGGGAAATTGATGGATTAGCTCCCAATACCAATTATCAAGTAACCTTCGCTCTTGAACTAGCTAGCAATGCTCCTGATGGTAGTGTCGGCATTGGTGGGAGTCCAGCTAACAGTGTATTTCTTAAAGCTGGTGCAACCCTAGTTGAGCCTTTACCCATACTAGAAAATGATGAAAATTTACTGCGATTAAATGTAGATAAGGGGAATCAAGCTAATGCTGGGTCTGATTCGGTTCTATTGGGGGATATTGCTAAACCAGACGATGGTACATTTGACTATGCCCTAATCAATCGCTCTTCCCAACAGCCCTATAGTTTTCTTACAGATGATAGTGGAAGTGCCTGGCTTTATTTTGGTACGGATTCTGGTTTTGAAGGTACAACTACTCTTTACTATACTAATTTTGAAGCGGAGTTTGTTGCAGTGGATAACAACGGTTCTACAAGCATACCTGAAGCTTCTAATCTTTGGTTTATTATTAGTTTGGGCATATTGTTATTACTAAAAATCAATTACTTTAAAAGTAAAGATTGTCTATCCAAGCACCACTAAAGCAAATATCAGGAAGCAGACACTTTGGCAAAACGCAAATCAGACCAAGAACAGCACAAACAGACTTCTCCCTCGACTCGACTACCAGAAAAAGCCTCAGACTGGCAAAAGGTCATTGAAAATACGACTCAGAGATTTGATCGCGAATACCGTCAAGAAAAATTCTCTCTCCCTCCAGAAGTAGAACTGATTTCTATTTTTAACGAATGGCAAATGGGAAGTCTGCAAAACCGCATTGCTTCTAAATTTTGGGAATTGAAAACTCCTAAGAAAAAGCAATCTTGGTTAGATATTGGTTGTGGTTTGAGTTTTTTAATCTATCCCTGGTACGAGTGGGATGCTTTTTTCTCTGGACAGGAAGTTAGTGCTGTGGCGCGGGACATCTTAATGAGTCGGGGACCACAACTCAATTCTAAACTGTTTCGTGGAGTGAAATTAGGTGCTGGTCATCTATTAGCTTACGAAGATAACCAGTTTGATGGTGCGATCGCAACAGGTTGGAGTTGTTACTATCCTCTTGATTACTGGGAGCGGGTTATGGCTGAAGTCAAGCGGGTTCTGAAGCCTGGAGGCAGTTTTCTTTTTGATGTTATCGATCCTGAAAGTCCTATTGCTGAAGATTGGGCGATTTTAGAAACTTATCTCGGTGCAGAAGTGTTCTTAACACCCTTGAGTGAGTGGCAAAGTTTGGTGCGCCAAGCTGAGGGCAAAATCGTTAAAAGTGCTGCTGGCGAGTTATTTCAGATTTGGCAACTCAGTTTTTAATTGTTTGTACGTGAGTTCGACCAGCAAGCCGTATGTATGCTGACAAATTAGTAAGGTAAGGATTTTTCAGTGTTTCTGACCCTCTGACCCCTGACCTCTAACCTCTGACTACTGACCCTCTGACCCTCTGACCTCTGATCCCTCCAAGATTTAGGTCTTCATCGAACTCACCTTGTTTGTTGCTCTTACTTATTGACCTTGCTAACTAATACTATTTACTCTAGGAAACAAGCATTCTAAACTGTTCTGAAGATTTTGATGAGGGTAAATATCTGCTTTTTTACTCCAAACATAATCTAAGGCTTGTTGATAACTCCAGTGAGGATATTGAGAGAAACAATAAGCTAAAACAACAGAGCCACTTCTGCCGATGCCAGCCCGACAGTTGATAAGCACCTTTTTCTTTCCTTGGTGCAGTTGTTGCTTAATCCAGAAAATAGCTTCTGCTAGAATTTCATCCGCTATGGAATGTTGCGCTCCATCTTTGAGGGGTTGATGCTTGTAAGCAATGCCAGTAGCTTCGGGAAAATTCAACAGAAATTCCTCTGCTAAGTTGAGAACCGCATCAAAGCCAAGTTCGGAAGCATTAGAAGCAGCGATGAAATTGCCCACATAGACCCGAGGCAAAATCTCGACGTAACTAGCACCCTGAGTCCAAATCATTTCAGGTGAAGGAGCTTCAACATTAAGAGAACCCTTTTCCCCCCATTGACCAGCCCAAAGCCATTGTCCAGGCTTCCGCTTTAGTCCTACTCGATAGGTAAATTGGTACTTACCTTGACTGGTGGGAGTCAAAGAGCCTTGAAAGATATAGCTATGTTCCGATTCTTGGGATTGATAGGACAATTCTATGGGATGCCAATCACCTTCACTATTGAGTTTGTTGAGGGTATTTGTCCACAGTTGAACCTCCAACTCATCAGGATAATATTCACTAGCTAATTTAACTGATGCTCCGAAGGTTTCGAGCATATAAAGCGTTAGGTGAGTGTCGAGGGAAGGATAAATTTCTTGAAACTGCATGACAACAAGATTTTTCATCTATCGACTCAATTTTAAATTATTAACCAAATAATAGGATTCAGTACCGCCAACAGATCGACGAAATAATTAGGTTTCTTCTAAAGTTTCGGATTTTTGTTTCTATCTAAAACTACATCGCAAGATATTTTTGTACTAGTATTTTCCCACTAAAACTATAGCGCAAGATATTTTTGTACTAGTATTTTCCTACTAAAACTATAGCGCAAGATATTTTTGTACTAGTATAATGATGCCAAAATATCTCATGGGTGATAAAGCTAAGATTAGGATGTCGCTGTAAATCACCCAATTGGATGAACCACAATACAGTAAGAAAGCATTAAGATAAAACCTCTAAAACTGTTTCACTTGCTTGAACTAGCATTGCTGTATTCAGTATCGTAAAAAATGTCACTGCGATCGCGACAGCGACTACCGAAGGTCTCGTGCAGTGGCGGAGGCTACGCGGAGATCGCCTTGGAATAATTCTCGATTTTCCGGTTTTTTCGCGCTTAAATTACAGAAATTAACAAGATAATGAGTTCTAAAATTGTCACTGAAACAAAAAGATTGCTGCTGCGACATTTCACCCTAGAAGATGCACAGGATTTAGCTATTCTCTATGGCGATCCTGTAGTCAGGAAATTCCTGGGTCTCCGAAATTACGAGGAAACCTTGAAAAGTTTGGAATGGATATTTAAGTGCTACGACAAATATGGATATGGCTTATGGGCAGTAATTCACAAAGCGGATAATAAACTAATTGGTCGCTGTGGACTGATTGCCCAAAATATAGAAGGAGTGCGAGAAGTTGAAATTGCTTATATGCTCTCTAAAGACTATTGGGGACAGGGAATAGGAACAGAAGCAGCTTGTGCAATTCGCGATTATGGATTTGAGATTGTAGGTTGCAAGCGGATGATTTCTTTGATCGATCCAGATAATATTGCCTCTTGCAAAGTAGCATCAAAAGTCGGCTTGACCTATGAAAAAGATGTAATTTTGGAAGATAAACCAGTTCGTGTTTACGCCATTGATTCCCCCAATTGAAAATGACTGATATTACTTGAGATAACCTCATCAGCTTATCTCAAGATTGACCAAATTTTGCTTGAGTTAATCTGTGTAATCCAGCATTATTTCTCAGACAGAATTCGCGGTTACTATTTAGTTGGTAGTTATTATGAAAATTGTCCCAGACTTTGGTCATATTTAGTACCAGAAGACTCTCATCAACGGCAACAGTTGCGGGAACTATGCAAACAGGCTTGATAGTTTGAAAATCACTTTCTGGAGTATTACAAAGAGTATTTGCTCAGAGAATTACTACAAGAAGAACTTTATAAAACCCTAAATTTAGTTTGTTTGACTATCTTTGCCCTGGCTTCATGGCAAAATGAACTGACACCAAGTAATATCTTTTTCCAGGGAAGAAGTATCATAAATACCGTAATCGCTTACATCTGTTGAGTTGCGGGATGTAATTTGAAATACACCTGTTTTGGCACTTCTGATCGCACCTACTTGATTGCCAGTACTATTGGCGATCGCCTTAGCCCGAGCGGTTGCATCTTTGGTAGCCTCCGCTATCATTTTTACTAGCAGTTGACTGAGTTGGGTGTAAAGATATTGAGGGGGTCAACCTCACCAACTAGTTCCTGATACATTAGAGACTATCGGGAAAGATTATCTTAATGGCTTGCTAGAATCTAATCAACCTTTCTCAGCCCATCCTAAAATTATCGATGGCAATTAAGCAACTCCGAATCAGAATTTGTTTTGAATCCCTGACCTTATATGAAATACTTAGATGTTTGCTACGAATATATATATATTGTAAGGGTGAGTCGCTACTTTTTGCACTTTCGGTGACGCGAATCGCGGATACCAAAATAATCTATATATTATTTTTATGGTATTTTATGTTACTTAATTCCAAGCTAGAAGCTAAAAGCTAATTGAGCCAAAAAAAAATACACAAAATGACTGAAAAACTCAAGGTATTACCTGGAGAAAGTTTCCCTCTAGGAGCTACTGTATATCCTAATGGGGTAAACTTCTGCATCTTTTCTCAACACGCAGAAGCTATGGAACTGCTATTATTTGATACAGCTAACGCGGAGCAACCAGACCAGACAATTAAACTAGATTCTTCACTAAACAAAACCTGTCACTATTGGCACGTCTTTGTACCAGGAATTAAGGCTGGACAGATTTATGCTTATCGAGCTTACGGAGAGTTTGCACCCGAAACAGGACATCGCTTTGATAGTACTAAAGTTTTACTAGACCCTTACGCCAAGGCAATTGCAGGGGGCGAATTTTACAATCGTGCCGAGGCTTCTAGTTCAGGGGATAACTGCGCTCAAGCACTGAAAGGAGTGGTAATAGATCCTAGTACTTATGATTGGGATGGCGATCGCCATCCCAGAATTCCTTACTCAACCAGTGTAATTTATGAACTGCACGTAGGGGGTTTTACTCGCCATCCCAACTCTGGAGTATCAGAGTCAAAGCGAGGAACCTATGCAGGCTTAATTGAAAAAATCCCCTATCTTAAGGAATTGGGAATTACCGCAGTAGAATTGCTACCAGTCCATCAGTTCGATCCCCAGGATGTGCGCCCTGGATTAAAAAACTACTGGGGCTACAGCACAATTAACTTTTTTACGCCTCATAGAGGTTACAGTTCACGGCGGGATCTCTTAGGAGCAGTAGATGAGTTTCGCGATCTGGTTAAAGCCCTTCATAAAGAAGGAATTGAAGTAATTTTGGATGTGGTTTTCAATCATACCGCAGAAGGCAATCATCAAGGACCTACTCTCTCATTCCGAGGGTTAGATAACCAAACTTACTATATTTTGGAAGATGAGAATCCTGCTCACTACAAAAACTATAGTGGGTGTGGTAATACCTTTAAAGGTAATCATCCTATCGTCAGTAGGTTAATTCTGGATTCCTTACGCTACTGGGTTTCAGAAATGCACGTTGATGGTTTTCGGTTTGATCTGGCGACAATTTTAGCAAGAAATACTTTTGGACACCCGATACATGAAGAAACGGGAACAATGAACATTCTCTCCGTCATCGAATCCGATCCAGTTTTAGCTGGAAGCAAACTAATTGCTGAAGCTTGGGATGCAGCAGGATTATATAGCGTGGGTAAGTTTGTGGAATTAGCAGACTGGTTTTCCGAGTGGAATGGACCATTTAGGGACGATGTCCGCCGTTTTGTTAAGAGCGATTATGGTTCAATTCATGCTGTAGCAGCGAGAATTATAGCCAGTCCCGATATCTACTCGCGCTTAGATACCGATATCAATCGTAGTGTGAACTTTATTACCTGTCACGATGGTTTTACTCTTAATGACCTAGTTTCTTATAATCGCAAACATAATCTAGCTAACAAAGAAGAAAATTGTGATGGTTGTAATGATAACTTTAGTTGGAACTGTGGAGTAGAAGGAGAAACAGATGACCCAGAAATCGAGCAATTGCGATCGCAACAAATTAAAAATTTCTTGACCCTTCTCTTTATCTCTCAGGGAACACCTATGTTGCTGATGGGAGATGAAGTAAGACGTACCCAACTAGGGAATAATAACGCCTACTGTCAGGACAACGAATTAAGCTGGTTTGACTGGAGTTTGGTAAATAAACATGATGGTTTGCTGCGTTTCGTCAAAAAGTTGATTCACTTTATTCAAGGACTAGAAATTTTCCGCCAAGAACAATTTTTAGAAGTTAGTTATGCAAGCCCTGAGCCACATCTAATTTGGCATGGAGTATATTTAGGTCAGCCTGATTGGAGCGAATATTCTCACTCTCTAGCTTTTTCTTTGTGCCATCCTGCTGAAGGGGAACACCTCCATATTATGCTCAATACCTATTGGGAACCCCTTAAATTTGAATTACCACCCCTAAAACCAGGAAACCACTGGCATAGAATTGTGGATACTGCTTTATCTGCACCAGATGATTTTTCTGACTTAGAAACAGCCGTCAAAACTGACCAAAACAATTATCTGGTTGCACCACGCTCATCTGTAGTCTTAATGGAGAAATCGCGGATTAGGGATTAGTAATGTGACAAAGATAAAGTGTGTTAATGCCAATGAATATCTTGTTTCAAAACTGTAAACCGCGCGACCGATAAACCCTGCGTCGGCTTTCATCCGTGGAAACCCGCTTTATTATATCTAGGATGAGACTTAAAGCCTATCGATTTTGTTTTTAAGCGGGATTCCACCACTGACCCTATCGGGTACAGATGTTCCGCTTCCCGCCGACAAGCTAACAAGGGAAACAAGGGAGCAAAAATGGTTAAAGCTCCCAAGATTCGACAGTATCTCAACTATCGCTTCATACCGATGCACCAACTACTTATGTCAAACTAGTAGATTTTGCTACTTTCCAGCAACTTTTGATTTCAAAGTGATATCATGTTGATATCAAAAACAGCAATGAATTTTGCTAAGGTAGCCATATCCTATAAGTAAAAATGCCATGAATCAGATTCGTGAAATCCAATCTTGGAGCTTAAATGGACTTTTGATGATTCCTGCTATTGCCCTGGGGTTTCTAGGAAGTGTTTTCTTATTTACTCAATCTATTGCGGATAATCAAGTAGTTAATCCTTTACTATTGGGTATTGGTCTGACTATTTTTCTGTTAGCTTTGTTCCTATGTACTGGTTTATTTATTGTTCAACCCAACCAAGCTCAAGTCTTGATTTTGTTAGGAAACTATATTGGTAGTATCCGCCAACCAGGATTTTACTGGACTCTACCTTGGATTGTCCAACGCAAACAAGTTTCTCTGCGAGTGCGAAACTTTAATAGTGACTATATCAAGGTTAATGATGCTCAAGGTAGCCCCATTGAGATTGGGGCGGTAATTGTTTGGCGTGTTATTGATTCTGCGAAAGCGGTTTTTGATGTTGAAGACTTTAGGGAATTTGTGGCTATTCAAAGTGAAACAGCAATTCGAGCTTTAGCCAACCGTTACCCTTATGATGTCTATGAAGCGGATGTCCCAACCCTGAGAAGCCAGCCAGACGATATGGCAAAAGTGCTAAAGATAGAAGCTCAAAACAGATTAGAAGTAACTGGAGTTGAAGTAGTCGATGCGCGGATCACTCACTTAGCTTATGCTCCTGAAATCGCCCAAGCAATGCTACGCCGGCAACAAGCTGCTGCGGTAATCGCTGCTAAAGAAAGAATTGTGGAAGGAGCGATGGGGATGGTGGAAATGGCTCTAAATCGTCTTAGTGAACAACAAGTTGTGGAATTAGATGAAGAGCGCAAAGCTGCAATGGTCAATAATCTTCTTGTCGCGATTGTCTCTGAGGGTGCTACTCAACCAATTATTAATACAGGCACTTTATACACCTAAATGAAGATACCTAAGTGAAGATGAATCAGTGAGCAAAAAGCGATTTCTATTAAGATTAGACCCTGAATTGTACGCAGTCCTAGAAAAGTGGGCTGCTGACGATCTCCGTAGTGTCAATGCTCAAATTGAATATTTGTTAACCAAAGCAACCCAACAAGCAGGCCGTATGAAATCAAAAACCAATAAATCAGACCAATCAAAACCATAGAGTCAAGACGATTTATGAAAAATAAATTGTCAAATGGGTAATAATTGACTCATAAACACTAAAATATCGTTGAAAAACATTTTTTCTTAACGGCGATCGCTATGACAATAGTTGAGACTCAAGCTACATCAAGCATGGATACACAAAAAAAAGGTTTACCTGTTACTATCATCACGGGTTTTCTTGGTAGCGGTAAAACAACTCTCCTCAATCACATCTTAACTAACCAAGAAGGAATAAAAACAGCAGTATTAGTTAATGAATTCGGTGAAATTGGGATTGATAACGAGTTGATCGTCTCTACCGATGACAGTATGGTAGAACTCAATAACGGTTGTATCTGCTGTACCATTAACGAAGATTTAGTTAATGCAGTCTATAAAATTCTGGAACGAGAAGATAAAATTGATTACTTAGTAGTAGAAACTACTGGACTTGCTGACCCCCTTCCTGTTGCTTTGACTTTCTTGGGGACAGAGTTACGAGACATGACCCGCCTCGATTCTATCGTAACGATGGTGGATTGTGCTAACTTCAGTCTTGATCTATTCAACTCCCAAGCAGCCCACAGTCAGATACAATATGGAGATGTGATTGTTCTCAACAAAACTGACTTAGTAGATGAGGCTGATGTTGAATCTTTAGAAATTAGAATTAGAGACTTTAAGAAAGATGCGAGAATTTTACGCACTCAAAAATCTCAAGTATCTTTACCTCTAATTTTAAGTGTGGGATTGTTTGAGTCTGATAAATATTTTGATAGTGCTGAATCAGAACATCATCACGACCATGATCATGACCATGAGCATCACCACGATCATCACCATGAGCATCACCACGATCATCACCATCACCACCACTCAGATCACTTAGAGAATGATGGTTTTACCTCTCTATCCATTAAAAGCGATCGCCCATTGAATATTAGAAAATTCCAAAACTTCCTTGATAACCATCTACCAGAAAACGTATTTCGCGCTAAAGGTATTCTTTGGTTTGATGAAAGTCCCAAGCGTCATATCTTCCATCTGAGCGGGAAAAGATTTAGCATCGAAGATGAAGAATGGAAAGGAGAGAAGAAAAACCAATTAGTCTTGATTGGTCAAAACCTCGATCATGATAATTTAAGAACACAAATTGAGAAATGTCTCTGTTTCCCTTCTAGCAACCGTGGTAAAGGATTTGGCAAGTAATTGGTAAATGGACAATGGATAATTAAGATCAATTGTTCTGTTTGAAACCCAAGAATTAAAACTGATGCGCGTTGTAATTCAGCGAGTAAAATCCTCTTCCGTCATTGTTAACGAAGAAATCATTGGTAAAATCGGAAGAGGTTTAAATCTGTTAGTGGGAATTTCCCCCCATGATACTGATACAGAAATTGAGTGGATGGCTCGCAAATGTCTCGATTTAAGAATATTTCCAGGGGACAGCGACAGTAGTAAATGGGAAAAATCCGTTACTGATATTCAGGGAGAATTACTCGTTGTGAGTCAATTTACCCTTTATGGAGATTGCCACAATTTTTACTTATCGTCGCTTAAACCTTTACATACAAAGAATTTTGGGTTTTATGTATTCCCACTGCTAATGGGGTAGTAGGGGGATTTAACATCAATGAAAAAGCTGGAACTGTAGATGTAATGGTTGACTTTACAGGTAAGTACTTTCAAGGAAAAACTGCAATAGATATATGGCGAATAATTAGAGGGTTATGTAATGCCTATGGCTGTCATTGTTGCCGAATCGATATAGCTACTGATGATGTAACTTACCAACATATTCCAGTAGATGAGATGGTACAAGCTATTAATGATGGGAACAAGTTTTACTTCCGAACTTATGACCATTGTGAATCAGAAGCAGATGGGAAAATAACTCATGCTATGGGGTCAAGAAAGTCAGACCATTACACTAGAATATATGACCATAAAGGGCAATTTTTAAGGCATGAAACCGAGTTTAAGGGGAAATATGCTCAAAAGATAATAGACATAATAGCCGACATAGAAAGAGACTGGTTTAACAATCTATCAACCAAAGGTAGTCAAGTTAAATTCAATGAACAATTCCCTACTACAATGAATATTAGAATTTTTATTACTTATTGGGGTTGAGTTGGGTGTATTGCTTTGAGCATCGCTAACTCAGTCCTTAGTTTTTCGTTTTCTGCTTTTAGGTGTTTATTTTCATCTTCTAGGTAAGCGTTCTGTTTTAAAGCTTGTTCTAGTTGGCTTTGAAGTTCTTGTACTTTAGACATTTTTTTAACTTGTTTAGATACTTCTTGCTCGATTCCCTCAATTTTAGATTCAATTTGTTCATGTCTCTTGTATGTGGTTAAGTTTATATCTTGACCATGTCCCAAACTATCAGCAATCATTTTCGGAGTAATTCCCAATCTATGCGCTCGAATGTTGTAAGCGTGTCTTAAAGCATGAGCGGTGAATCCATATCTAAGAGTGCATTTATTTGGGGTATTGTTGCGTTTATTTTTTTGCCAGTTAGAACTAGGATTAAACCATTTAGTTGTCGCATGAGTACAGTTGCGAGTTCCGTTTCTTGGTCTTCTTTTTAACGCCTCTTTCACATCAGGCAAATTCATGGACTGAACTAGATTAAACTTTTGTACCCAATCACAATTCCTCGCTATTCCGCTAGGAGACATAGGAATAGCTACCCTATAACCCGTTTTAGTCTCATGTCCTATACAAAGTAAATAATCTTTGTTATTTGGATCAAGAATAGCTGGAATAATTCGATTTTGTTTAATTTGATGATAGCTATATTGCTCTTCTTCATTTTCCTTTTTAGTGTCTTCTAAGTCAGCTATAGCTATCCATTCGCCAGCTTTTAAAGTTACAGGTTCATCCCAGTTTTTAATGTTCCAGGCTTCATGCGCTCTCAATCCATAGATGGCAAGCAAGCTATATAAAAATTGCCATTGAGCATATCTATAACGCCACCTTTTAGAGCAACTAGGATTGATTTCAAAACCAGATTGATACACGTGATATATTTGTGTATCTGTAGGAATATATTTCTGTTTAGGTTTAGGGTTATTTTCTAATTTGTATCGCTTAATAATTGGCTTAAAGTCATTATTATCAAAGTATTTAAATAGGTTGCCTAAACTATTTAAAGTTACATTTCTGGCATTACTATTATTATTAGTACACTCTATGGTTTCCTTTAGAATTTTTAGGGTAAGGACATCATTTTTATACTTTAAAAAGGTTTTTTCTATGTGCCTATAGTATTTAATCCAATTATTATCAGTATCTTTGTTGTCTTTTCCTTGTTTGAAATAATGAGTCTTGTATTCTTCCAACATCTCTTTACAAGTTAGAGGCTTCTCTGGTTTTTTACTTACTTTCTCAATTTTTCCTATCAATGAATAAAACCAATCCAGGGTGAATGTATTAGCTACCAATTGACCAGTAATTAAGCTACATAGCTCCTCAGCTTTAACTAGGTTGTTTTTGTTTAAGGATAAGTTTAGCCCATAGCTTCTTTGTTTATCTCCAGGGACTTTAAACTGTGCTGATATTGCTTTTCCAGGTTTAATCGGGCTACTAATCTTTATTTTGGCTCGTTTTCCGTGTCGCCCAATCTTGTGTAACCGCTCATTAGCTTCTGTTACTAATCTGTCCCAGTGCCAACCACCATCATTAGGCAACTGTTCAGATGGTAAGTTTTCTAGCTCCTTATTTTCCTTGGTCATTCCTTATTTATTACTTAGTTTCTTTGTATATAAAGCCTATAAGCTTGTGAAATATATAATACATTAGGAGTTAATACCTTGGGTCCAAAGGTCGCCGTCCCTCTTTTACTAGAAAAAGATGCAGTTAAATAAGTAAGTATTAAAGAACCGAGCGGGAATTCCCTTAGAGTTCAGGGGACGGGATGTTCGCGCTCGGCTAGATTTATGTTACTAATCAAACTTAGTTATGGTAACATAAATTCATGACTATAATTTTCAACTATACATATCGCCTGTATCCAGAGAATTCTCAAGTCGAACTACTCAACGAGTGGTTGGAAACTTGTCGTATTAGTTACAACTATGCACTGAGGGAATTGAAGGATTGGATATCTTCTCGTAAGTGTCCTATTGATAGGTGTAGTTTGGAGTTTGAATATATAATGTCAGCAGATTATCCTTTCCCTGGATATCAACAACAGCAAAATAACTTACCAGCAGCCAAGAAAAAATTTCCTTTCTTAGCATCAGTACCTTCACAAGTTTTACAAACCAATATTAGAAGGTTGCATGATGCTTGGGATTTTTTTCGCAGTCGGGGTTACGGATTCCCTAGATTCAAGAAATATGGGCAAATGAAGTCAATTCTTTTCCCGCAGTTCCGATCTAACCCTTTGACTGATTGGCAGATAAAATTGCCGAAATTGGGTAGGGTGCAAATCAACTTGCATCGACCGATTCCAGAAGGTTTTGTCATCAAGCAAGTTCGTGTTATCAAAAAGGCAAAAGGATGGTTTGCAATCATTAGTATTCAGTCTGACATCTCCGTACCAAATCCAGTTCCTTCTGGGCATTTTATAGGGGTAGATGTCGGATTACTGTCATATTGCGCTACTAGTGACGGCTGGAGAGAACCAGGACGTAAATTCTTCAAAACTGAACACCGTAGGCTGAAAGTGCTGCAACATCGGTTATCGAAGAAAAAGAAACGTTCTGCTAACTATTCTAAAGCCAGACTGAAAGTAGAAAAACAACATAACCATATTGCCTTCAAACGCAAAGATTACCAGTTTAAGTTAGCCCACAAACTCTGTGACATGGCGGATTCAATCTTTGTTGAAGATATAGATTGGAGCATTATGGCAAAAGGGTTTTTGGGGAAACACACTATCGACGCAGGATTTGGTCAGTTCCGACAAATACTCAAGTATGTGGGATGGAAACGGGGCAAGTTTATAGGGGAAGTTGATCACAAAGGAAGTAGCCAAACTTGTCCTAACTGCCGTGCAGAAGTGAGAAAAGATTTGTCAGTTCGCTTACATTCATGTCCTGAATGTTTGTACGAAATAGATCGGGACATTGCCTCAGCCCAAGAACTGTGTAATCGAGCAATAGAAACGTATCGGGGGACTCCCGAAAAGCAAGAAATTGACGAGCGACCCCGCGTCGGCGTAAGACGCAAGGGAACGCGCTCGTCGTGGCTCTCAAGTCGTACTGTCGGGGAACTTCGTTCTAGATAAGTGGCGCAGCGGTGCGACCCCGCTCGGGTTTCCCGAGCATGGGAACGCGCACCAAGAGAGGGGAGCAAGTTCTAATCGTGAGGTTAGAAGCCCGTCTCCCTTTTAGGGGACGGGAGATGTCACATAGTTGTTATTTCTCTTCCTGGTGCAATATGAAATTACGTGAATTATTAGCCAACATAGAATCAATTAAGCTCACCTCTGAACATTCTGCCCTAGATCGAGAAGTTACAGGATTATCAACCAATTCCCACACCTGTCAACCAGGAAACTTGTTTATCGGAATGCCAGGGACTAGAGTTGATGGAGGAGAATATTGGCAAAGTGCGATCGCCAAAGGAGCAGTCGCAGCCATTGTTTCCACCGAAGCAGCAGCCAAACAACCCCCAACAGCAACAGACTGTGTAATTATTACCGATAATATGACCACTAGTTGTGCAGCAGTTGCAGCAGCCTTTTACAATGCTCCTGCACAGAAGTTAAAATTAGTCGGGGTAACAGGAACAAACGGTAAAACCACAACCACACATCTTATTGAATACTTCCTCTTACAGTCTCAGTTACCAACAGCGTTATTAGGTACTCTTTATACTCGTTGGCAAGGTTATCAACAAACCGCCCTCTATACCACTCCCTTTGCAGTAGATTTACAAAGCCAATTAGCTGCTGCTGTAAGTGCTGGTAGTGAATATGGGGTGATGGAAGTTAGTTCCCATGCACTAGCACAGGGTAGAGTCCAAGGCTGTCCTTTTGAAGTAGCAGTTTTTACCAATCTGACTCAAGATCATCTAGACTACCATAAGGATATGGAAGAATATTTCCAAGCCAAAGCCTTACTATTTAGTCCCCAATATCTCTCAGGAAAAGCAATTATCAATCTAGATGATGCTTACGGACAGCGTTTAATAGCTCAACTCCCACAGGAGCAAGTCTGGAGTTACAGTGTTAACAACCCTGAAACAGATTTATACACTACAGACCTAAATTATCAAGCAACTGGGGTTAGTGGTATTTTACATACTCCTCAAGGAGAAATCCTCTTTAACTCTCCTTTAGTGGGTCAATTTAATTTAGCTAATTTATTAGCAGCAGTAGGAGCAGCCCTACATATGGGAGTAGAATTATCTCTTATTGCCAGTAGTCTGACTCAATTTGATGGTGTTCCTGGCAGAATGGAACGAGTACAACTAGACGAGAATCAAGATATCAGTGTCATTGTAGATTATGCTCACACTCCTGACAGTCTGGAAAACTTACTTATTGCAGCCCGTCCCTTTATAACTGGTAAAATGATCTGTGTCTTTGGTTGTGGAGGCGATCGCGATCGCACTAAACGCCCTCTGATGGGTCAAATTGTAGCTAAACTAGCCGATCTAGCGGTTGTTACCTCTGATAACCCCCGTACCGAAGACCCCCAAAGAATTCTCGATGATATATTAGAGGGAATACCTGATACAGTAAATCCTTTAGTAATCTGCGATCGAGCCAATGCGATCGCAACTGCGATTAGTCAAGCACAACCAGGAGACGGGGTATTAATTGCAGGAAAAGGACACGAAGACTATCAAATACTAGGTACAGAGAAAATTCACTTTGATGACCGTGAACAAGCTAGAGAAGCTTTAGCCAAACGCAAATAAATACCATATTAGGTTAATAGGTAGGGGCGCAAGCCTTGCTCCCCTACCTAACCCAATTCAATGTTTTAAGATTGCTTTTCTCTTTCTATTTCTTCCTGAAGCTTGGCTAATTCTTCGGGGGACATCTCTTCTAAACGCTTTTGCAACACTGCATCTTCATAGTCCTTAAGCTGCTGATTATAGGTCATATTTTTGGTAACAACTCGCAGTAAATAAGTAATTGACCAACCAATTAACCCTGCAACTAAGAGGGTTTGTGTCCAAATTCCTGCGGAGACACCATCCAAACCAACAGTCTGAAAAACTAAATAGATGATTCCTCCAGCAACAAAAACGCCAAAACCAATACCAAGAGCATCTATTCTACGCATGATATTTAACTACGCGCTCAGTTTACGACCTCGGGGACGGAAATTAAGGAAAGGACTTAACAACAACATTCCTGGGAATAATAAAAATACAAAGAGGTACATTATCAGACGTTCTACAGAACTAGCTACATACCAACGACTCTTAAGATAGAAATAGAGTATTCCTGGTAATACTACGAGATAAGCACCACTCAGAGCAAGATACAATAGAGCAATCAATTGAGTTTCTGTGATTCCCGCAATTATTTCTGTGATTCCCATAATTATTGCTTAATTTAATTTAATATTTAGATTCAAAACTATTGTACAAGATTAGCCATAGAAGGTGGTAAATCAGGAGTCAGTAATCAGTAATCAGTAATCAGTATTCAGTATTCAGTATTCAGTAATCAGTATTCAGTATTCAGTATTCAGTAATCAGTATTCAGTAATCAGTATTCAGTCATCAGTATTCAAAAATCAACAAGAGCGCAATTAGCAATTAGCAATTAGCAATCACTCATCTATCTATCTCGTGAATAATGGATTTTTGTTTAGAAATTTACCAACAGCATTGGGAAAAACTATCTCAAACCTACAACCCGGAACCTGTTAAATTACATATTTTTGAGACAATCCCTTCTACTAATCGAAAACTGTGGGAATTATTAGATTCTGGAGAAAGTACCCCAGTAGCAGCAATTGCACTACAACAAACAGCAGGAAGGGGACAATGGGGTAAAACTTGGTTATCTTCTGAAGGGGGGCTATATCTTTCGGTAATTATGCAACCGAATCTTACTCTTAATAATAGCTTTCATCTGACGATGGCGACAGCTTGGGGAATTGCTGATATTTTGAGGAGTTATAGTTTTCCCGTGTTTATTAAATGGTCTAATGACCTGATTTTGCATCAGCGCAAACTGGGTGGAATTAAAATCGAAACTCGTTCTCAAAATAATGTTCTGAAATATGCTGTAATTGGCGTAGGAATTAACTGGATTAATACTGTTCCTGAATTGGGTATTAATTTACAATCTTTTTGTCAAGAAACTGGTCTGCAAAACTTCAGTTGTCTAGAACACTTAGCAGCAGTAATTCTGACTGGTATTTTATCTGGCTATCAACAATACCTTAAACTAGGAGCAGCAAAAATATTAGAGAATTATCAACAATTGCTTAACAGTCTGGGAAGAAAAATTAATCTAGATGGTAAACTAGGGACGATCGCAGGAGTTACCACAGCAGGACAATTACAAGTTAATCTGGGAAACTCTAGTAGGAACGACGATATTGTATATTTATCCCCAGGACAAATCAGCTTGGGTTACGATTATTAATCGATTTAAGGCTATTAGTTTGTTCAAATAAAAAATTGGGCAAACATCTAATTTGTCAGCCCAAACTTTATAACTTATAAATTAAATAGAAATTATATTTACATACGTGCCAAAGCAGATATTTTAGATAACATTTCTGGTTTCAAACCTTTTAGTTCGTCCAGATACAGCCATCCCTCTTTTACTAATCTAGCAAAATCAAACACAATAGTAGTAATATTGTAAGCATACTTACCGTCTATTTCAAACCTTTTAGTACTTAATAGATCGTGTAAAGACCATAAATCATCTAGCTCTGTAATCGAACTGGCGCGAGCGCGAACATTGGAGATTAAAGCGGAAGTTTCTCGCTCATAAGCTGTCTTTAAGGCTTGTTTTGCTATTTTTTCCTCCGTTCCCGACCATTTAGTTTGAGTTATTTGTAACATTAATACCGAATCTTAATTGGATAAAATTATCTGATGACGATCATAATAACATTAAAACCCAAAATATTAATAGTAGTTTAACGAAAATTTCAACAAATATTAAGTAAGTCGATCCCCAAAAACCGAAGGGGATCGACTTACTATACATCTAAATTAATGATTGCTGCTTAATTCCAATTAAAGTTAAGTTTTATTGCAATCAACTGACTTTTTTTTCTTCTGTTAGAAAAGGTTTTTTTAACGAGCTAGATTGAGTAATTCTTTGGGAGATGCCAATAGATCAATCGCGACGAAGAATATTTTGTTCTCGGAATTAAGCAAGAATCTCCAAGACATATTCATCCCAACACCAGCACCAAACCAAGGAGTTTGCACTTTACCTGTTACTTTGATCTGAGTATAACCATCATCTACAGCTTCAGAAATACCTCGCTCTGGAGCTAATTTAAGGTTAGGACATTCTTCTTTGAAAAATCGCAGTACTGCATCTTGACCCACAATTGGTCTTTTGAAGGGGGGTTGCAGCCCACCATCGGGAGTAAAAAGTTTTATTAGCTCATCAAAGTCATTGGCATTTAACAGGTTCATATAGCTCAATATGGTTGGGTTACTAACACCCTCAATAGTAACTTTGGTTCGCTTGGATATTTCTGTTGGAGGAGCAACAGGTTCGCTAACTCTAGTAAAATTGCTGATTTTAGCAGGATCATATCCCATATCAACCACAGTATTTCGTAATACTGTAATTTGTTGACCCGATTCTAATCCTATGAGTGTTTGCAGCACAGCAGAAGCGTTTGCTGACAGCTTATAGCCTTCAGGAATGGGAGCGACAACACCCTGTTCCATCAATTCTCCCAGTCGATACCAAAAACCAAGCTTGATGTTAGGAGTCCAAGTTGCATAGGTGCGACAAATTGGTGTATCAGCACGGTTAGCTAGATCGCACATTACCTGAGATTGTTCTTGGAAGCTCATTCCCTTAATTTCATTAAGAGTTAGTTCCGCAAACTGCATATTAGCTGCCCCTGGAGCAGCAACTGTAATAGTTTTACCCATTTCTAGATAGGCAAACCAAATCAACGCCAGTTGGTCTTCAGCACTAAGTTGATTGAATCGTGCTGTTAATGCTGGTACGGCATCAGCAGATAAAGTGTTTGGAAATATGCCACGGGCTGATTCGATAGAAAATGGCACAGATGTTCCTCCGTTAACTTATTTGTGCAATCAAAAAACGCTTTTTACGAAGTCTAAGGGTGCTTCCGCCTATCATCGGCGGAGTACCGTGGACTCACAACGCTGGCTCTATTGTAAATAAATATTGCAATAGCTTGACAAAAATTATGGGTAGTGAAAACCGTACTGATGGTTTTTTGGCATCCCAATCAACTTTCAACTAGACTGCCTCATTTAAATCTTATACTAATTATCGAAACTAGCTAGATAAGTACTTAATAAGGATTTATTTGTAAGCTTTGGGACAATACATCGAACAGACGATCGCGCTGACAGCGAGCCACTGCGCGATCGCCATAAGTATAAAAGAGCCAGAATAATGTTATTTTCTCCCCCTTTGTTTTTAAGTAATGGTCTTTTAATGACTCTCTATGCTGCGTTTCGCTCTAGTAAAACTTGGGAAAAAACTCTGAGGGAAACAGAGCCAAAATATCAAAAGGTAGTATTTACCGAAGGAGAAGTACCACTTTTTGCTTGGATGGCAATTCCTGAAAATCCCAAGGGTACAATTATTGGGACTTATGGTATTACTGGGAGTCTCGACAATCAGTGGTTTCTCAAGATTCTGGGAAGGAAGGCTTACCATCAGAATTATGCCGTAATTTTATTTGATTGGCGCGCTCATGGTTAGTCAGCAAAATTGTCTGATTCTCTAACATCTGATGGGATCAATGAAGGAAAAGACTTTGTGAGTATTGCTGAAGAAAGTAAAGCTCTGGGTTGTCCTGCACCTTTTTGGTTTACAGGCTATTCTCTAGGAGGACAATTGGCTTTATGGGGTGTTTATTAATCCCAGATTTTAGAAGTAAATGGCTTAAAATCGTCTGATGTGGCAGGAGGGGCTGTAATTTGTCCGAATTTAGATTCTAATCGCTCTTTACCCTATTTAATGCAACATCCTTCAGGAAAATATATCGAACAGGCGATCGCAAAAGAATTAAAAAAACTTGCTCTCAAGATTCACTCTTATCATCCCGAAGAAATTGAAATTGCAGCAATTGAAGCAGCTAATACTAAGTTCTAATCTGTTCATCACTTATTTGACGACGATAGTAAATCCTATCCATTCGTATCGGTAAATGTTTGTTGGCAAGTCAGACACAGATACCTTTGAGAACCTTTGCTGGTCTTTCCATGTTTATGGGTCTTGTCATGACCACAGAGAGGGCATTCCATTAGTTTTTGATGAAATTTACGCTCGCCCTATTTTACCAAACCCACATAAGTCTGATGCACTACCGAAAAGATGTTAAATTGCCGAAGTTGGGAAGATAACACCCTTTAATTGACCATTGCCGACCAGTGCCCATCACAACTACTGATGGGAATATATCTAACTCTATATCGATGAGATTGATGTACTTTATTCGTTATCTTATGACAATGGGGGCAAGGCTCAAAACTTTCTTTATTTTCTAATTGAATAAGTAATTCATTCTCGGTAATAAAATGATAATTAGTTGCTTTGAAACCTTCAAAATTAATGATTTTAGTGATAAAATGAAGCAGGGAGTTAGAAGGCATTTTATTGATTTTATTAAAAATTAATTTTTGTGATTTAAGAACAAGCTAATTACTATCATAAAAAATACCGTTTAGTCAATATATATCAAGCATTATAAGCAAATTAAAGTTAAAAATACTTTTGGTGATTGACTATTTTTTATATTAAATTGTCATAACTACTCTAGAAGAGCCAGATTTATTCAAGAATCTTCCCCAAAATAATTTAAACTATTAAGAAGTATTTTCGCAATATTTAGTGATGCCAAAACCAGATTTTGTTAGCTTTATCTTGACTTTTGAAGGAATTGAAGTTGAATGCCAAGCGAGTTATTCAGAAGAAGGAAATGGAAAACCATTATTGATGCTGCACGGTTTTTTCGGAGAGCGAAAGTGTTGGCAGCCTTTAAGTAGGGAAATAAAAGAGAATTTTCGCTGTATTAGCTTAGATTTACTTGGGTTTGGAGAATCCGCTAAACCAGAATTTAGTCATTTTGTTGCAGCTCAAGTAACTTTTATCAATCAGTTTCTGAAAAAATTAGAGTTAAAGAGATGCTATATAATCGGTCATTCTTTTGGAGCTTGGGTAGCCTCCAAATACGCTCTAAATTTCCCCGATTGTGTTAATGGTTTAATTTTACTAGGGCCTGCGGGAATTAAAGATAATCGGTTTGAAGAGCGCTATTTTTTCTTAAGACCTTTACTGTGGGAAACACCTTTGATAGATTGGTCATTGAATTTAGTAACTCCGCTTTCTGAAATTTTTAATTATAAAAAAGCGCTCGAAACAATTAAAGAATATCGCTATCAATTAACCAATCAGCCAGTAGCGCGATCGATGTTAATTACTCGCTTGCAAGGAATGAGAGGAGCAGAAACAGTAGAAACAGAAATTCATAAACTCAATATCCCAGTTTTAGTTATTGCTGGGGAATGCGATGAAACTATTCCTCTTTGGCATTCTGAAACCTATGCTAGAGAAATTCCCAATGCCCAACTAGAAATTATTCCTGGCGCAGATCACGCTTTACCCACAGAATATCCCCAAAAAATAGCAGCTTCGATCTTAAAATTTTTTGTATCTGAAAGTACTGTTTAGGATAGAGTTAGTAAATCTATAAATCAGTAAACTGACTTAATAGCAATTTTGTAAATCTTGGCTTAAAGAAACTAACTATAAATCTAGACATTCGCACTTATTATTACTGAATCGATTAAATTTTTTGACTCAACTAACGATAGACTGGGTCTTTGGTAGATACTGCTTTTTCAACAATATCTGCAGCTCGGGATACACCTCCTGCTTGCTTAATTGCTTGTTTTAACTTAAGTGCATTTTTTTTGTAAGAATCTTCTATTAATACTTTTCTAACAAGCTTTTCGAGCTTGCTAGTGCTTAATTTATTTCGAGGTACAGCTTCTCCCGTTCCCGTCCAAACTACGCGAGCTGATATTCCAAATTGATCGTTAGTCACTGGAATTGCAACTATCGGCACACCATAAGTTAAAGATTCTAACGTAGTATTCATTCCTGCATGAGTAATAACTAAAGCGGCTTTTTGTAACAATTCTAACTGGGGTGCGTAACCTACTACTAAAGGCGAGCCTGGTAATTTGGGTAAAGATTCTGGGGTCTTTGCGCCTCCTAAAGAAATAACTAATTGAGCCTCTAAACCCGCACAAGCTGCTGCTATTTTTTCAAATACATCTACCTGACGATTTTGTAAAGTACCCATTGAAGCATAAATTAAGGCTTGTCCAGTTAATTTTTCCCAAGGGAAAGATACTGGTTTGCGGCTAGTTTGGTTGTGATATGGGCCTGTAAAATGAAACCATTGCGGTAAATCTTGTCTGGGAAATTCAAATTCTGCCGGTTGGTGGCTTAAAATTGCTAAAGGAGAATCGGGACTCTGTTCGCTCGGTAATTGCCATTTTTGCCGATATTTAAGCCTTAAATTCTTAATTGGTTGTGCGAAAGGATTTCCGCTCTGATAAGCGATGCGATTGCGCCAGCGATTCCAAAAAGTTGGATTGTATTGCCAATCAGTAAAAAATGGTGGTACATTTGCTTCTTGATTAAATGGCAAAGCACTACATAATGTAATAAAAGGAAGATTTAAATATTCTGCAACAGTTCCGCCCTCTGGTGCAATTTGATCGACTATTAAGGCTTCTACATTATTTTCTTTGAGTATTTTTGGAGCGTGATTTAAGAATATTACAGCTGTTTTTTTAATGCATTCGATTGTATTAAGTATTGCTGGAATGCCAGTTAGTTCGCCTTGTTTTGCCCACATTTTATTCATACTTCCCCGAGGGAATTCTTGCTCGCCAATTGGGATAAATTCTAATTTTGCAGCTTCTATGTTAGATTCTGCATCTAACATTCCAAAGAAAGTAACGCGATGACCTCGTCTTTGTAATTCTTGTCCCAAAGGCAGCATAGTGTTAAGGTGTCCTCTTTCTGCAGGACAAACTAAAGCAAAATGTGTCATTAGTTCAAAAAAAAATAGATTTACTAGAGAGACAGAATCTTGAATATATTTATCTAAAGAAAACATCACTTAAATCTAGCCGTTGCTAAAATAATGAATGAATTGTTACAGTTTGGGCTTCCTATACAATTAAACTTATTGAAAACCTTTACTAATAAGCCATTATTATCGTTATTAAGCAGTACCCCAATTAACTTAAAAGTATCCCCATTTATAATCTTTGTATCCCCATTGTATAAATTTGGGGGACTTTATCTTAAAAAAGTATCCCAAAAAATTAGTTTTGGGGAACTCTTAGTTATTGCCTTTCTATCTGGAGCGATTTCAAGCTAGACTGTCAAAAGGACAAAATGGCTCTGATTACTATTGCTACGCCTTTACAGGCTACGCGGTGACGACCGTAAGTCGTCGCACAGTACGCAAACAATTTTGCTAGAGATAACCTTTGAAAGCCTTTTTAAATATAGCTTATTTCCAGTTTCTATGATTATTTAGTTTTGTAAATAATATATATTTAAATATTTAGATAAACTATTTATTAACTGGAATTCTTATTCTCAATAAGTTCAATAAGAGGGAAGTTTTTAACATCTTTGAAATAGTTTTAAGACAATAATTTTATTTCAAAGAGATGACAATAATTAATAATATTTGAACAAGCAGTCCAATTCATACTACTTGAAAAAACAAAATTCCTACAAATATAAATTACAAACTTCTTCC
>JASJCP010000033.1 GCA_030065935.1 Xenococcaceae cyanobacterium MO_167.B27 | reverse complement strand
CTGAACTTCCGATTGAGAAAAATGACGAAAGCCCTGATTTAAGGTAGTTGTAGCGATTTTTCAACTACCTGTTACTGGCTACAATTGCTCGCGCTTGCTCTGATGAAGGGGGTTTGAGGAAATTGCACCTATGTAGTTTTATTATAAGCGCGATCGCGCTCTTTGGGGTCAATATATCTTTTTTGTGTCCATGTAGGTCTCAAAAATTAAAAACCGCTAAGCGTGCTTGCTACATAGGCTTTCAGGGTGCAAATAGTATTGGTGTATGGGGGGAAGTTCAGCTATAACGGTACTTTCATGGTTTATCGTAAACTGCATCAAAATGTTGCTGCTTTCAACCAGTATATTGAACAAGTCGCTCAAGATTTTCCTGGGGGTAAAGATGCCTTAGCAGCGAAATTTGTTGGTCGCTGGAAAAATGGCGCGCCTTTAACTCTATTCCCGACTCAAAAAGAAGCAGATGAATTTATTGCCAAGTTAAAAACAACTAGAGATAAATATTATCAAGCCTGTCAAGAAGACCCAGATGGAAAATCAACTCAAGATTTAAAGCAGGATTATGAAAAACTGCGTAGGCAATTAGTAGGGTTTAACTTTAACCACGATTTAGAAGGCTCACGCTGTCCCATTGGCGCACATACTCGTAGAATTAATCCCCGAGGAGCATTGGAATTTGGTAAAACAGCATTTGAAACTCCTGGGGCTTTAGTTAATCGTCGTCGCATTTTACGCCGAGGCTTACCCTACGGTAAGAAAGTTACAGACCCAAATCAAGATGATGGTAATCATGGCATTATTTTTATGGCTTTGTGCGCCAGTATTGAACGGCAATTTGAGTTTTTGCAACAGCAGTGGATTAATTACGGTAATGATTTCAAACTAGCCAATGACAAAGACCCTTTGCTTGGTAATCATGGCAAAACACCAGAAGGAAAAGGTACTGGGCGTATGGTCATAGAAGGAAAAAAAGCAGATGCACAAGGTAATAATGGTCGTCCACCATTCTTCTGCTCTAATTTAACCCGCTTTGTCGAAACTAGGGGCGGAGATTACTTTTTCATTCCGAGTTTAACTGCTCTACGAATGATTGGTGAAGGTATTATCGATCCTACCTAGTGGGACTTAGATCAATTTCAAAAAATACTGCTACACATCAATTATCCAAATCTATTGCCTATTGCCTATTGCCTGTTGCCTTTCCTAACCGAAGTGTAGCAATCTTAAATAGAATTGGTATAATTTTTGACCTACCAATAGCTACCAAGGGGGCTACCAATAGCAAGTCCCTTGGTATCTCAAAATAGTCTAATAATGGCTTATTGCTTATTGCTATATAAATCAATACTTTAACCTACCAACCCCAAGCTATTGGTAGGGGACAAAAAATACTATGAATGAAGGTTTTGAAAGATTACTGTAATAACTAACAAGCATATCTCATGAGATAGGGGATCTGTTTTTTGAGATAACTTACCTTTGATTCTGGTGGATACTAGATTATGACATTAAGTTAAAATTTGTACAATCGATAGGGACAGAGATTTTTAAGTGGGTCAACTTCTGTAAATCAACAGAGGATCTAAATATTTTTACTACCCAAAAAAGCATTAATTTCTTGAACTAACCATTCGTTTTCACGACGAGTTAAAAAGAATCCAAAATATTGAGGTTTTAGTTTACATATAAGAAGACAGTACGTAATGTATTTTTTACTAAAGGGAAACTTGTATCTTTTAAGCTGCGCTTTTAGCGGATGACAAACAATCAAATTATATTTTTTTTTTGACAATTGCTTTGACTAATCAGTATCTTTTTTTCAAAGACCCCATGATAGGGATAGAGACGAATAAAGTAGAATGTAATTAAGATTAAAAAAAAAGCAAAAATTAAAAATCGCATTTCTTGTAAAAATAAGATATTAGCGAATAAACCTTCATCTAAATTGAAGAAAATTATAATTAGAATACATGAAAAGATAAAATACCAAACCAAAGGAAGAGTCGAGAGAAATAAAGATACTAAATTACGATTCCAAATAGGAGGAGTTATAATCAATAGCTTATTTTGCTGATTAATAATTTTAATAAGACTTCCTTGTGGTTTATTTATTATCTTAGGAAGTTCAAAATACTCTTTTTTTTGTAGTGCTGATAAAGCAACAGAAGCATTTTGAAATCGCTGATTAAAATTAGCTACAATAGACTTCTCTAACCAATTAGAAAAATAGTTGTCAATTTTTACATAAGAACGAAAATTAATATTTAAGTGATTCTGGGGTAATTCAGCAGGACATTTTTTAGTTAATAAAAATATTAATGTAGCTCCTAAGCCATAAATGTCAGTAGCCAAAGTAGCTTTTCCACGATATTGCTCGGAAGACATATAGCCAAAAGTTCCTACTATGGTACTATTAAAAGTATGATGATGGACATCAGCTACTGCCCCGAAATCTACTAAAAAAACTTCACCATTTTCTTGTTGGATAATATTTTGTGGTTTAATATCACGATGAATGATCGGTGGAGATAATTCTTGTAAATAAATCAGTATTTTTAAGATAGAACTAGCAATGTTTTTGACTTCTTGTTCATCAGGACTCCAGCACTTTATGTTCGCAAATATTTTTAGGTACTATTCCGAAATGACTTAATATTCCCCATTTATAAGAGTTCAGTAACATTAATAATCCTAGAAGAATAATTGAGCCACTTATTACTGTTTTTTTAGAAATAGAAGAATTGATATTGATAGGATTTTGTTTTTTTCCTTTCAAGACAGCTAAAGCTTCTCTAGCATTCTTAAATCTATTCTCTACTTCAGGCTCAATCATTACTTCCAGCTAGTCAGCCAAATAGTGGCTAATATCATTTCCCTTTAAGATGACTGATGGGGAGACAAGGGAGACAAGGGAGACAAGGAGGACAAGGGAGATTAATGTGCAGCATATCTAAAGTGATTTGATATAACAACCAGAAATACCTCCAGAAATTCAACAAGCTTTAATTAATGAATTAAACTAAAAAAAAGGATTTAGTAGTTATAAAGAAATACAAACTTGGTTATATACAGTTCATGACGAGCAATGTTGCATATAAAGTAGTACACGATACAGTACGTTGCCGATTAAAAGCCAAACTGAAAGTTCCTCCTGATTAAACAAGAATCCCCCAGTAACCTTTATAAGGTTTACTGGGGGAGTGTCAAGCTCTAAGAATCTAACTTAAGTACTGCCATAAATGCTTCTTGGGGTACATCTACTGTACCGATCGCTTTCATGCGTTTCTTACCTTTTGCTTGTTTTTGCAGGAGTTTTTTCTTACGAGAAATATCACCGCCATAACATTTAGCAAGTACATCTTTCCGTAAAGCTGGTATATGTTCACTAGCAATTACTTTTGTACCGATCGCAGCTTGAATGGGTACTTTAAACTGATGACGGGGGATTAATTCTTTAAGTTTTTCTGCTAAAGCCCGACCTACATAGTAAGCTTTATCTCGATGCACAATAGTAGAGAGAGCATCTACCACCTCTTTATTGACTAAGATATCCAACTTAACCAGATGGTTTTCCCGATAGCCAATGAGTTGATATTCCATACTGGCATAACCACGAGAACGAGACTTGAGGCGATCGAAGAAGTCTGTAACTACTTCTGCTAGGGGTAACTCATAAATCAGACAGGTGCGGTTGAGGGTAAAATATTTCATGTCTTTAAATTCCCCTCGACAACTCTGACATAATTCCATGAGAGTTCCTACAAAGCTTTCAGGAGCAATAATCTCTACTTGAATATAAGGTTCTTCAATTTTGGTTCTTTTCTGGGGTGGTGGTAATAAAGAAGGGTTATCAATTTCTATAACTTCTTCTTCTGTGGTTGTTACCCGATAAATTACCGAAGGTGCGGTGGTAATTAGTTCTAAGTTATATTCTCGCTCCAGTCTTTCTTGGACAATTTCCATGTGGAGTAATCCCAAGAAACCGCACCTAAAACCAAATCCCATTGCGCTGGAAGTTTCTGGTTCATAAGATAGTGCTGCGTCGTTGAGTTTCAGCTTTTCTAGTGCATCTTTTAAGTCTGGGTACTGATCGGAATCTGTGGGGAATAAACCGCAGAATACCATAGGCTTGGCTTCAGTGTAGCCTGGTAGGGGTTCATCCGCAGGTTTATTTGCTAGGGTGATAGTGTCCCCAACTCTTGCATCTTCTACAGTCTTAATAGCTGCTGCAAAGTATCCTACTTCCCCTGCGTGGAGTTCTTCTACTTGAATTTGATTAGGAGAAAGTACCCCAAGTTCGTCGATTTCGTATTCTTTTCCTGAAGCCATCAGACGCACGCGATCGCCTTTTCTGACTTTTCCATCCATGACGCGGAAATAAACAATCACACCGCGATAAGCATCGTAATAGCTATCAAAAATTAAGGCTCTGAGGGGTTTATCAATGGTATCTTCTGGTGGTGGTACTAAATTAACGATCGATTCTAAAATCTCGTCAATACCAATCCCTGCTTTAGCGGAAGCTTTAATAATATCGGTGCAATCTAAGCCTACTACTTCTTCTATTTCTTGACTAACTCTTTCTGGTTCTGAACCTGGTAAGTCTATTTTATTCAAGACTGGGATGACTTCTAGGTCATTTTCTAAAGCGAGATAGACATTCGCTAAAGTTTGAGCTTCTACCCCTTGAGAAGAATCTACTACTAATAATGCTCCTTCACAAGCAGCCAAGGAGCGAGATACTTCATAAGAGAAATCCACATGACCAGGAGTATCAATCAGATTTAAGACGTAATCTTCACCATCTTTCGCCTTATAGTTCATTCTTGCTGCTTGCAGCTTAATAGTAATCCCCCGCTCCCGCTCCAAGTCCATATTGTCAAGGAATTGCTCTTTCATTTCGCGTTGAGCAACAGTCTTGGTCACTTGCAACATCCGATCGGCTAGAGTTGATTTACCGTGGTCGATGTGAGCGATAATCGAGAAATTACGGATACGAGAGACGGGAACGTCAGTCATAAAGAGTTATAAGAAGTGTTTTTTCAGAATTCAGTGAGTAGGTCTTAATTTATTTTAATGTCTATTTAGTCAAATGTACTTTTTTAGTTTTGTGTTCTAGGTTCGGTATGGCGATCGCCATATTAATAGAGGAAAAATTAGACAACCAGAGTTAGGTGAATATTTGTAAATTATAGAGAGAAAACCTCAACTAGAGTATTTGAAAAAGATTAATGGCAGATCAATTAATTCGAGCGACAGCAGCCGACGGCGGGATTAGAGTAGTAGGAGCTATTACAACCCGTCTGACCGAAGAAGCGCGTCAAAGACATAAACTATCCTATGTTGCTACCGCAGCTTTAGGAAGAACAATGGCTGCTGGCTTACTCTTATCCTCCAGCATGAAAAAAGAAGGCTCAAGAGTCAACATCAATGTTAGAGGGAATGGTCCTTTAGGACAAATTCTGGTGGATGCAGGTTTAGATGGTACAGTCAGAGGCTATGTAAGCAACCCAGGAGTAGAATTACCCCCCAATAACAAAGGAAAATTAGATGTCGGAGGTGCTGTAGGTCCTGATGGTTACTTGTATGTGTTGAGGGATATCGGTTATGGATTTCCCTATTCTAGTACCGTAGAATTAGTTTCAGGAGAAATTGGGGATGATGTAGCTAGTTATCTTGTTACCTCAGAACAAACTCCTTCTGCATTGTTGTTAGGGGTATTTGTTGGCGCACAAGGGGTTACTGCTGCTGGTGGTTTACTGTTACAAGTTTTACCTAAAGCTGCTCGGGATGAATGTTTAATTTCTCTTTTAGAATCTCGCATAGCTCATCTGTCAGGATTTACCCCTTTACTCAGAGGAGGAAAAAGCTTAACAGAAATTATGGAACAGCTACTAGGAGATTTAAGTCTGTCTATAATACCAGAAGTTCAGATGGTGCGTTTCCATTGTGGTTGCTCTTTTAATCGAGTGTTAGGCGCATTAAAAATGTTGGGAGAAGCAGAATTACAAGACATGATTGAACAAGATGAAGGAGCAGAAGCAACCTGTGAATTTTGTGGAGAAGTTTATCAAGCCACAGAATCACATTTATCTCAACTTATTGCGGATTTGAAAGCGGAGTTTAGCTAAAATTAATCCACCTCTTGTCACAGTGAATCTTCAATTTCCCATCCGTAATGTGCTATCTTATACTATACTGATGTTCCATAAAATTCCTGACTAAGAGGTTGAATATACTTTTTATGCCCCCTCTCTCCTCAAAGCTAAGTGATAAGATGAGATACTATTCGATGAATTTACTTTAAAACTTAAGAATATAGTTACTTGCAATTAGTGGATACTAGATGACGACCAACCAAAACTCCCATAACTTTAGCTCTCAAACTGGAGACATAGACTCCAGTTATTTGAGTGAGGAAAATTATCTACCAAGTCTTGACCACAACAATCAAGAAAGTCATGTAGCTATAGATACCCCTATGCAAGTAACTTCTCCTTCGGAGGATTTAGAAATTATGGATACACAAGTTTCACAACGCTTTTATTGGTGGCAAGCTTGGCAATTTTGGGGGATATTATTAGTATTGGCTTCTGGTGGGATTGGTTATGGTGCAACTTCTAAGTTGTTAAAGTTGCCAGAAACAGAAAGTTGTTCTAAAGTTTATTGGCCAATGGCCTCTGCTTCAGTAAGGTTGTATTGCGCTCAAATTTTAGCTGAAAACAAAGATGTTGATGGTTTGTTAAAAGCGATCGCCTTATTAGAAGAATTACCAGAAAATCATCCCCTCAGAACCGAAATTAACCGCAATATCGAAAAATGGGCAACTAAAATTCTCGCTATTGGAGAAGAGAAATTTCAAGAAGGTGATTTAGAATCGGCGATTAAGATTGCTCAACAAATTCCTGAAGAGGTGGAAGCACACAGTTTAGTAGGATCAAAAACCCAAGAATGGAAAGATATTTGGTCAGAAGCTAGTAATAATTATGCTCAAGTAGAATCTAGATTACGAGCCTCTAAATGGAATGAAGCCTTTTCTTGGGCTGTAAGGTTAACAGATAGTAAAAATGATTATTGGTCAACTACCAAGTATCAAGAAACTATTGATAAAATCAATGTGGCTCAAGAAGAAAGTGCAGCCCTTGATAAAGCAGTAGAGAATTTAAACGACGGCAATACAGATAATTTACTAAAAGCTATTAATAAAGCACAAAAAATACCCCAAGGTAGCTACGCCTATCAAGAAGCTCAAGATATTATTAATCAAGCTAGCGACAAACTCTTAGCCAGAATTGAAACTTTAGCAGATCAACAAGAATGGTCTTTAGCTCTACTAATAATTAATCGTATTCCCTCTAGTTTGCCAATTCAAGACCAAGTTGCAGATTGGGATGTGTTGGCAGGAGCAGGGGTTAGTGCTAGTTTGGGAACAGTGTTGAGCGTAGAAGATGCGATCGTAGAAGCCGAAAAAATAGAAGCAGATAGCCTCATCTACAACAAAGCACAACAGTTAATTAGTCGCTGGACCAAAGAAATCGAAGATATTAAACATCTAACTAAAGCCAGAGAGCTAGCTAAAGGGAGAACCGTTAGCAGTTATAATTCTGCTATAGATGAAGCTCGTTTAATACCATACAATAACCCACGGTATCAAGAAGCACAAGAAGAAATAGCCAGTTGGCGACGGGAAATTCAAATTATTGAAGATCGACCTGTGATCGAAAGAGCCAAAGCAATAGCCGTTGCTAGTAATGTTACTGCTTGGCGAAAAGCGATCGCAGAAATTAAGTTAGTATCTTCAACTAGCCCTTTATACGGAGAAGCTAGTAGATATGCTCGTACTTGGCAAACTAGTATCGAAAGAACAGAAGACCAACCCATTTTAAATCGAGCCATTGCTCTAGCTAACGCAGGAGATTATGAAAATGCGATCGCCATAGCCCAAAAAATTGCCAGGGGAAGGGCGTTATCCTCTCAAGCCCAAACTAAAATTAATGTTTGGAATCAGGAAATTAAAGCCAGAAAATCCCTTCAACAAGCCTACAGCATTGCTAATCAAGGAACTCCCGATGCTCTTGCTAGAGCCATTCTAATAGTTAGACAAGCTCCCTCTGGTACATCTGTTCAGGGTGAAGTAGTACAAAATATTAATCTGTGGAGTGGGCAGATTTTGGCGATCGCAGAACAAGCGTCCTATAATTCTTTAGAAACAGCTATTGAAATCGCCAGTAAAGTCCCTTCTGGTACAACTAGTTATCTCTCTGCTCAATACCGAATCGAAGCTTGGAAACGGAGACTTGAACCTCCGGTATTACTAGACAAAAAAGCTAAACCATCTAATATTCGATTGAATAAACCCAGAGATAAGGATGAGGGATAAGGGACTCAGAAAGGATGAAGGATGAAGGATGAAAGTTGAAAGATAAATATCTCTTACCTTGACCTATTACTCATTACCTCACTCCTCTCACCGAAGGTTCGCGTTCGGTGAAGGGCGACGAAGTCTAGCGACCCCTCATAATTCAGCTTCAAAAGCCAAACCCTCTTCCATAAAATTGGGAAAATTAGCTCGAATATTATCTCTTTCTTCTCCAGTAGCAAACAAATAAGTACCTGGTCTATCGCTATTTTGGAAGCGCGAAAAATCCGTACCTAACCCATCTCCAGCACCATATACATAGAAAGCTAAACCTTCTTCAGTAAAGCTTTCACTAAAGTTTTCCCGTATATTATTGCTCTCCTGTTCTCCAGCAAAAAGATAAGTCCCTGGTACAATATTACTTTGGAAACGATACAGAGGTATTAAATCATCTCCAGCTTCAACCCCTACTCTAAAGGCAAAGCCTTCTTCTACAAAATTAGGAAAATTAGCTAGTATGTTATCCCTTTCTTGTGGACCAACAAAAAGATAAGTACCTGGTACATCTGAGTTTTGAAAACGATAAATAGGGGTATAGAATAAACTATCTGTAATGATTGCTGTTCCTCTATCGTCGCTAATCGAAGCATTATCAGCGTTATTGAGAGCAACCCTAAAAGTTCTTTCTCCTTCTAATAGGTTCGGATTAAGGGGTACAGTGATAGTCTGTTCGGTTTCTCCTGGCGCAAAAGTTAAAGTCCCACTAGTAGCGGTATAATCTGAACCTGCGATCGCACTTTCATCCTCTGTAGCAAAATCAACAGTTATGGTTTGGCTACTAGAAACAGCCCTCCCGTTGGAATCTACTAATCTCACTGCAAATTCTGCTTCAGTAGCTTCATTTCTGGTAGAAACTACCACATCTTCAATAGTAATTCTTGGAGGTGAGCCAATATTGAAAGATGTGAAAGCGCCAGAACCAATCTCACCTTGAAAAACTGTCTCCCCCGATCTTATTATATTGATCGAGCTATTTCCGTCACCTGTGCCACGAAGATTAATGTTACCAAAAATATCTTCAGAGATAGTTGCATTATAGGTCGAGCCTCCAGGTACTTCAATTATGTAACTATTTTCTGGGTCGTTAAGGGCTATCTCAATGGCTTCTGCTAAGGATAAACCATCACTGTTATCAATAATATTTATGTCGTCAGTATTGGTAACTTCTAAAGTAATCATTCCGTTTTTTTCCCGATATAATATTGGCTAATTATTAATTGGTGATTGGTCAAAAGCTAATTGTTGATTGATAAAAAGTTGATTTTTAATTGTTAGTAGTAATAGCAATTCCCAAAATTACTGCTAAACATATTTCGACCCTTATGGTGCTTCTGGATTGTCAGTCAAAAGTCCCTTGCCTTAAATCGAAATGGTATAAGTGGGTATCTGCCTATTACAGGAGAAGCCCGTACAGGAATTAGTAATTACTAATTAGTAGTATCTAAGAATTTTGTTCAGAATTTCTGTAATTATTGGCCTTAGTAAGTAAAGACTCGGCAAATGCGATCGCATCCGCAGCAGAATTTCCCCCAGTGATTTGGGCTATTTCTTCAATGCGGAGTTGAAAATTGATCAGGGGTTTAACTCTAACCACAGTGCGAATATCGGGAATATGGGAATCTCCGTTACTGTGTTGCGCGCTAGAAGAATCGGTAATGATAGTTTTCTCTACTTTATAATGTGCATCTGCCATTGCTGCCACTAGAGGTTGATGGGTGACACAGAGAATTTGATGTTGTTTGCTGAGTTGATGGAGTTTTTCAGCAATCGCCTGAGCCACTTTCCCAGAAACTCCTGCATCTATTTCGTCAAAAATCAGGGTATTAGAACTTAATTCTGTTCCTGAAAAACAAGCCTTTAAAGCCAACAAAAACCGACTCATTTCCCCACCAGAAGCAATAATCCCAAGGGGTTGTACTTTTTCTCCTGGGTTGGGACTGAAGTAAAATACAATCTTATCTGCACCATTTATGTTAGGCTCGCACTCAATGAGGTGACATTCAAAGATAACCTTATCCATTGCTAGGGGTTTTAATTCCTTCACTAGCTGCTTTTCCAACTTGGTAGCTGCTTTTTGTCGTAGTTGAGTGAGTTTAGTGCAAGCTTGTTGTAATTTGATTTGAGTTTGTTGATATTCTTGTTCCAGAATTTCTAGAGATTGTTCACCACTAGTTAATGAGGACAATTCTTGTTGTAGCTGTTGGTAAAGGGCGATCGCATCTTTTAATTCCGGACCATATTTACGGCAAATTTGCTTTAAAAGTCGGATTCTAGCTTCTATTTCCCCTAATCTTTCCGGGTCTGCTTCTAATCCTTCACCATAACTATAAAGTTGCTGTCCTGCTTCTACTATCTGAGCTAATCCTGACTGCACCATTTCCAGAATAGACCGAAGCTCCCCATCGTATTCTGCCATCTCCATGACTGCGGATTCTGCTTTAGCGAGTAAATCTGCTGCTGCTGGCTCTTCGGTTTCAGTTTGATAGAGAAACTGATAAGCTTGATAACTGAGTTGTTGTAACTCTACGATATGGGAGAGACGTTCTCTTTCTTGTTCTAATTTTTCCAGTTCATCTGGTGCTTCTAATTCTGCCTTAGAGAGTTCTTGAATTTGATATTGTAGTAAATCTTGTCTTTGTAGTATTTCTTGTTGGGACTTACGGTATTTTTCTAAAGTTTTCTTGGCTTGTTGGCAACTATTATAAACAGTGGCTACTTTTTGCTTTTGTTGCAAAAGGGTTTGACCCCCATAAGCGTCTAATAAATCCCTTTGTTTTTCAGAAACTAGTAAATTAATAGTTTGTCCTTGAGCAGTTATTTCCACTAACCGAGAGCGTAACTCTTCAACAAGTTGACGGTTAGCTAACACTCCGTTAATGCGACAACGCGATCGCAATCTGCCATTTGCTACCGCCAATTCTCGACTACAGACTAAACAGTCTGCTTCTAGGGTGTCAATTTGATTAGCTTCTAACCACTGCTTCCAACTAGAGTCAATCTTAAAAGTTGCTTCTAGGATAGCGCGATCGCATCCCTGGCGGATCATGCGACTATTAACTTTTCCTCCCAACACTGCATCAATAGCATCGAGAATAATCGACTTACCTGCTCCTGTTTCTCCCGTCAGAACATTTAAACTCTGAGCAAAATCCAATTCCAGGCGATCGACTAGAGCAAAATTATTGATCCTTAAAGCAACAAGCATCTAGATACAGTAACTAAAATTGAGAAAAGTCTATTACAACAGTACTCTAGTAATAAACCTATTGAGCAGTTTAGCGGAATCGAATTACGATCAAAATTATTTTTTACCTAATATTCAACTATCTAGAAATATAATTGACTATTGTCAATAAGTTATTCTCCTTAATAAACAGTAAAATATTGTAAATATACTTAATTGTTAACCATAACTTCATAATGGGTTCTAAACCAGCAAAACATCGCGAAGAACACGTACTAGTAGTTATTGATGGCAAAGGACAAAAAGAAATTATCCTGACAAACCCCGTTTATTCTCTAGGACGAGGACAACACTGCGATATTCGCCTTCACTCACAATTTGTATCCCGTCATCATGCCACTCTCATGAAGCGATTGCAACAGGATGGAGAATTCTACTATCGTATTGTTGATGGCAACTCAGAAGGCAAAGCCAGCGTCAATGGCTTATTAATCAATAATAAGAAAGTCCTGTTTCATGACCTCAAAAATGGTGACAAAGTAGTTTTTGGACCACAGGTATCTGCTATTTATCAACATCGTGAGTATGATATGTTTCCCACTATTCCTCCTGATGACCCTTTTGATATTACTTTAATCGATCCAGCAATGATTCAAGGAGACGAAGACGAATAGACACTGTCAGTAGATCGGGTTGTGGGGTGTAGGGATGTAGGGAGGTAGGGATGTAGGGAGGTAGGGATGTAGGGATGTAGGGAGTTCCCCAAGCCCCAAGTATCCCCAAGCCCCAATTCCCCCATTCCCCCAAGCCCCAATTCCCCCATTCCCCATTCCCCCATTCCCTGATGAAAGAAAAGGAATTTTTGAAGATTGATTCTTACTTTAAATCTATCCTGGGTCAAGAAAAAGCCATACAACTATTACAGCAAGCGGTTAAACTTCAGCGTATTGCTCCAGCTTATCTGTTTTGGGGAAGTCCTGGGGTGGGGCGTAGTCTAACTGCTAAAGCGTTTATTCGATGCTTACTAGAAACTACCGCAGCACCAGAAAAACAGCCTCGAATCGCCAAAAAATTACGCAGTCGCAATCATCCTGATGTGTTGTGGGTAGAGCCTACATATAAAGATAAGGGAGAATTAATTGCTGCTTCTATAGCCCAAGATCGAGGCATTAAGCGTAAAACACCGCCTCAGATACGCATTGAGCAAATTCGGCAAATTTCTCAGTTTGTGACTCGCCCTCCTCTAGAGTCATCCCGTTTGATAGTGGTAATAGAAGATGCTCAAACCATGTCGGAAGCTTCTGCTAATGCCTTACTCAAGACTCTAGAAGAACCAAGAAATGCTACTGTTATCTTAATTGCTTCTAATAAAGATTCTTTACTGCCAACAATTATTTCTCGCTGTCAGTGTATTCAGTTTCGTTGTCTGTGTGAATCTAATTTCCAATTGGTGTTAAAAAACCAAGGATACTCAGAGATTTTAGCTTATCCTGAATTAATTGCGAGCGCCCAAGGTAGCCCTGGAGAAGCGATCGCAGCTTGGCACAAATTACAAGCAATTCCTCCAGATTTACTTGAGCTTGTTAAACATCTTCCCCAAAACGCGATAGCAGCTTTTCAGTTAGCCAAAGCTATAGATCGAGAGTTAGATACAGTAACTCAAATTTGGTTAGTCAGCTATCTGCAACACTACTATTGGCAAAAGTATCATGATATTTCCCTGATGGAGCAGTGGGAAAAAACTCGCGGATATCTTTTAAGCTATGTTCAACCCCGTTTAGTGTGGGAATGTACTTTTTATGAACTTCTATTCAGTACAGGGATTATCCGATCTTCTGGTTCTAGAGTCTGATAATATAGGAAACCAACTGAAAAAAAAGTTATTAGTACCAAAAGCCCTGAAAATACTGCTGCTTTTTCAAACATAATTTTAGAGATGAATAATTAGTAGAGTCTTCCACTCTTAAGATACTCTGCTTCTGCGACTCGCTTGAGTCTTCTTAATTGTGATTGCATATCTTTCTTTGTCCAGGTAGCAGCAAAAGTTTTAAATCCCCAACTCACAATAGGATTAGGTACTTGAAACTCAAACCGATTCAGTAAAATCGTCCCTTGGGAGGTAGGTTGACATTCCCAGCGGTCGCGTCCTTGAAAAAAGCCATCAAATTCCCACACAATCAATCCAGGCTCTCTTTCTACTACCACACTTTTTAAGCTAGGCTGCCATAAGGGAATTTTAATCTGAAAACGGCTTAAACTACCTACTGCTGTACTCCATTTTCCAATAGGCTCACATTTTAAAGCAGGATTAAGCCAACGGTGCATCAATTCTAAATCGCTTAAACAACTTTCTACAGTAGTAGCACTGGCTTTGATAGTTATGGACTGTTCAAAAACTTGAGGTAAAGACATATATATCTAAAGGTAGAAAAAATCCCAAAAATCTAAAGTTTTTTCTTAAAAAATATGAACTTAAGTTATTAGAATTTTACCAATTAATCCCAAATAATAAAGAACAGTCCGAAAATAGAACATTGCTACTGTTAAAAAGCTCTTAGGTTAAATTCAGTATAAGGAAAAGGTTGTAATTTACAGATTTCTTATTAACTAACTAGCATTGTCCTATTAATTTGGCATAATTGTTGCAGTAAATGTGTTGACTTGAGAAAACGAGAAGTTGTCGATTTTGATTTTCGTTAGTTATTCTTACGGAAATCACTAGATGAATTAAAACCGAAGAAAATGACAAACATACTTAATAACCTAGTGTTGGAATCATCTTTGGTGATAGCACAGGCGACAAAACCTTTTTCTGCAATTGGCTCGAATTTAGGGACATATCTGGGTTCTTCCTTATTCAATATACTCGGAGCGATCGCGATCCTAATTGTAGGTTGGATTGTTTCGGGAATAGTTCAAAGCCTAGTTAAGAAGTTACTAAGTCTAACTGATATTGATAATAAGATTGCTTCCTGGGTAACGGGACAAAGAGGCGGAGATTTCCCTATAGAAGAGTGGATCAGTAATTTATTTTGCTGGCTGATCAGACTGTTTGCGGTTGTCGCATTCCTTAATGCTCTGCAACTAGATGCGGTATCTGCTCCTCTAAACTCTTTGTTAGAAGAGATAACTAGTTTCATCCCCAACATTATTGGTGCGGGTATCCTCCTTGGTATTGCTTGGGTTGTAGCAACTTTAGTTAAAACCCTAGTTACTAAAGGTTTAGGAGCTTTAAATCTAGACAGTCGTTTGGGAGAAACTTTGGGAGATAGTTCCGATTTTCTCCTCAGTGAGACTATCGGTAATGCTCTGTACTGGTTTATCTTTCTGATTTTCTTACCCAGTGTACTAAGTACCCTGGGGTTAGAAGGTACTCTAGTACCAATACAAGGAATGGTAGATGAAGTACTAGCAATGCTTCCTAATGTACTAGGAGCAGTATTAATTGGTTCAGTAGGCTGGTTTATAGCTCAGATTGTGCGTCGCATCCTGAGTAACTTACTCTCCGCCACAGGAGTAGATCAGATTGGGGAAAAAGTTGGACTTTCCCCCAGTGCAGGAAGAGATGGTTTATCTTCTATTATCGGCACAGTAGTATTTGTTCTGATACTAATTCCTACTGCGATCGCAGCTTTAGAAGCACTGGAAATTGAGGCTATTTCGACACCAGCTATTGAAATGCTCAACCAAGTGCTAAATTTACTACCTAAGCTTTTTGCTGCTAGTTTAGTCTTGGCATTCTTCTTTATAGCAGGAAAGTTTGTTTCCGAATTAGTCACGGACATTCTCACTGATATCGGATTTAACAACTTCTTGGGTTGGTTAGGAATTGCTGCTCCTATCAGTAAGACTACCCCTGAACCTAAGTTTGGGGAAACCGAACAACCCACGGTAATTCAAACTGAATCTATTGGCTCTAAGACTCCCTCAGAATTCGTGGGACTCATTATCTTAATAGCCATTATGCTAGTTGCTACTCTCACAGCAGTTGATATCCTCGGTATCCCTGCTCTCAAAGATGTTATCGGCATAATCATGACCATTGCTGGGCGTGTCCTAATTGGCTTGATTATCTTTGCCATTGGACTATACTTTGCCAACTTAGCTCATAGGTTAATCGTTGCTTCTGGTACTTATCAAGCAAGTTTCCTAGCTCAAGCAGCCCGCATTGTAGTTATTATCTTTGTTAGCTCTTTGGCATTAACTGAAATGGGTATTGCTCCCAATGTGGTTAATTTAGCTTTCGGATTAAGTCTTGGTGCTATAGCTGTTGCGATCGCACTTGCCTTTGGTTTAGGTGGTCGTGAGGTAGCAAGAGAACAGTTACGCTCTTGGGTTAACTCTCTTAAAAATCAAAATCAAAATCAATAACCACTTCCAAATTAATCCTGCTCCTAGTCACCGCTAGGAGTTTTTTTATCTTTAGAGTTGAGATAGCAATCCCCGCGCAAGTAGTAGCTTTGAATTCAAACTTAATGCAAGATCGATGAATTTTCGCTAAAATAGTAGTATATACAATTTATATTTCGCAAAAAGCAGAAAATAAGGTTTTTTGCTGGCTTTATCTCAATAATTGTCACAAAAGTTTGTGAAATAGATAAATAAGCAGACACGGAACATCAACTTTTAGGACTGGATCTAATTCCTCAATGTGAAGCTGATTCCCCATTAGGAAAAAGCTATGCTCATACAGTATGGGAAGTAGCTCATCTTTGGCAACAAGTCTTGGACTCTTGGAGCAGTATTTCTAAGGGACAAGATATCCCACTCAGCCATACCATATCTAAGCAACTTGATTGGAATTAAGATTTTTCATACCCCCAGGGAGTAGGATAAGGAATTTGACAATTAGCTAAAGCCTGTTTAGAACGTTTGATTAGATCAGTGCGATAAAGATTTTCATCCCGTGCATCCATCGGATAAGCTTTTAACATCAGATGAGTTGCCCAAGGGGTTTCTTCCATTGTCACGACAATAGGTAACTTTAACTGGGTGTATTGACTGGTGTAGGCTGCTTGATACAAAATTTTCATCACCAACTCTATATCAACATTGTGAGCAAAATAGAAGTCGGCAACTACTTGAGCCTCTAACGCACCGTCATTGGCATTAGAAATCGCTTCTGTCCAGATTTTGTTATGGGGAATCGTAACCACATTATCATCGGGGGTACGTAGTTTAATACCTCGTAGCCCAAAACTAATTACTTCCCCATAATGTTCTCCTACTTGAATGCGATCACCTACTCGATAAGGCATTTCAAATAGTGCTACCATTCCTCCAATTAAAGAACTAGCATAATCTTTAAAAGCAAATCCTAAAGCAACGGAAACTGTCCCCGTAAGTGCTAATAAATTATTAGTAGATAAGCGTAAAAATAGACGTAACAAAGATATAATTGTTAACCCAATAATGATAGCTCTAATTAAGGGTAAAGACTGTTTAATAATGAGACGAAAACGATTAGGGACTTTTTCCGATAGCCAATAATTTACTTTTTCATTTATAAATAAGGATAGGTAGGCAACAAATATAATAATAATACTGTGAACAATTTTGCTCAGGGTAACATTATTAATAATACGATCAAAGTTTAAATCATTTTCTGTTTGAGCTAGCCAAATAAGAGACATAATTTAATCGACTAAAAAGTTATTGTTACTGAGGGTATTCTTAAGCTGATGGTAATAAGCTGGATTAACCGATAATAGATTTTGCTCTTTACTAATTACACCATTTTGTAAGAGGTATTGGGTACGATTTTTGACAATACTTGCATTGGTTTCTAAGGTGGTAATTAAATGAGGAAGGCTCATCCCACTATGTAATAATAGCGAGTATAGAATGTAGCGGTCATCAGGAATTAAGCTAGGTAATTCAGGTAACTTTGGCTTGGTAATAGTATATTATATGATCTTCCTCTTCTATTTTTTCACAACTTAGAGAACGCCACCATAAATCTGATGCTACATTACTAATTCCTTGAGATAAGTCAGTTAACTTACTATAGTAAGCTTGCTGAATTTTAGCAACTTCATCTAATTCTTGATCTTCTTGATTATTCTCCTTACTTTCTTCTGGGTTTAGCTGTAGCCATTCATGATCTGTTTTCCAAATAAGTTCGATTTCTGTGCTTAAAGGTTCTAACCATGTTTGCATTTGTGATTGATCTAAAAGGGCAAGGGGAAGAGTATGATTAAGATAGGCACTAAAGGGATAGATATAATTTAGCAATATACTCATCCTTAAGATAGATATTTTGCCAATCTTCTAATTAACGTTGATCTTAATTTGGTTGATCCTTCATAATCAACCCAAAATAAATTCAATGATAACTAGGATGAAAAAAACTAAGTTTTACGGTAGCAGAGTTCTCAGGAAAATTAAGCGGAGAAAGTTATTTGATTATGGCTACGAACAACCAGGAAGTATCCCAGGTACTCTCAACATCTCTCAGGATGCTATCTTTCCCACAATAGCTCTGATTGATTATGATTCTACTCAAGCTAACCTACTTACCAACATTAGCCCAGAAGCTTGTGGGGAACATCTTTATACTAATTCAGTATCGTGGTTTGATATTAGCGGTTTGGGTAACGAAGATTTTTGGCAAAGAATTGGAACAGTATTTGGCTTACATCCCTTGATACTCGAAGACATCGTTAATGTTCCCCAAAGACCAAAAATAGAAGATTATCAAGACCAATTAGTAATAATTACTAATATGGCATTGCCTAATTCTAATGGAGAAGGATTTTGGTTGGAACAAGTTAGTTTTGTTGTTGGGGATAAGTATCTCTTGACGGTACAAGAAGAACAAAAAGAAGATTGTTTTGAACCTATTAGACAGCGCATTCGTTTGAAAAAAGGCAATATTAGAAGCCAAGGGACATATTACTTAGCTTATGCTATATGGGATGCTCTTATAGACGGTTTTTTCCCTTTATTAGAAATTTACAGCGAAAAAATTGAATAATTAGAAAATGAAGTACTCTTTGAACCGAGTCAGAATACTCTAGCTAAAATTTATAAAACCAGACGAGAATTGTTGGCTTTACGTCGTGCTGTTTGGTCTCAAAGAAATGCACTCAATGTCCTAATTAGAGATAAGAGTCCTCTAATTAGAGATGAAACTATAATTCATCTACGAGACTGTTACGACCATCCTGTACAAATCATTGATATTATTGAAACTTACAGAGAATTAGCCTCGGGTCTAACAGATATCTATCTTTCTGCGGTGAGCAATAAGATGAATGAAGTGATGAAATTGCTTACAGTTGTCTCGTCGATTTTTATCCCCCTAACCTTTGTAGCTGGTATTTATGGCATGAATTTTAATCCCGAAGCATCCCCTTGGAATATGCCCGAGTTAAATTGGTATTGGGGTTATCCTTTTTTCTGGGTAATGATGGGAGTAATATCAACTGGTATGATATATTTCTTTTGGCACAAGGGTTGGTTTGGCAATATTGCTACTCCGAATCGAAAAAAGTAATTTAGCCTTAATCTTGCTCTCTAAGCTCCTGGTTTAAAATAATCCTAGATGCGATCACGCAGTGCCTGCTTTCGCAGACCGCCCATTATCAATGGAGCGATTTCTGCCATAATTAGCTTCTTGGGAGTAACACAATGCTCTTGAGCTAATCTAATTAAATAGCTGCTAATACTTTCTGTATATGGTGTTCCCACTCCTATTGGTTTAAGAAAAAACAGACCGCTTCTTTGAGGAATTGTTGTAGAGTTATTAAGAATAAGGCGATCATAAATCTCAAGTTCTTTAAAATCAGGCACAAGGATTAATGTAAGGATTAATGTTAAGTATTTGTCTGCAAGTCTCTAATCATTAATGCTAACCTAAGTTAGAGCTTGATGTTGAGCTATTAATTACTCGTGGCAACTTTATGGTTCCATTTAAAACTTTCGGCAAAATTATGCTTCCTCTATAACTAAAATTAAGATAAAAACTTACCGAAAAACTTTCATTTCAGCTCCTATTGTGGCAAGATTATGCTTCCTCTTATGGCAAGATTATGGTTCCAGTGACAACCTTCTACATAGATAGCTGTATTGAGAGCATCTGTTAATTCTTTTTCGTTTTGAGCATTAGTGAAGGTTTTTCCTTCATAATGATATTCTCCTCGAAGATAGGTAAACTCTCCAGCCAAAGTTACAAACGAAAAAGCAGGAATAACCTCATCTCTTAAAGCTTCTGCCAGAGTATATCGAAAATCAGGTAAGCATTCATAAACGTTATCTTCAACAGAAGCATAATTGACCCAGTTTCCCAAGATTCTATTTTGGTCTGAACGAAAAGGTGTTCCTGAAGTCATTAAGCGATGGGATACAACATGGTCAGGGAAAGCAGTTTCACAAGCTTGACCATAAGCTAATTCAGAACTGGCGTGATGAACTTCATCGAGAATCAAAAATATTTTTCCTCTCATACTTCGTTCAAGTGTTTGTCTAAGGGTTTCTGCATTTCCTGACTTCGTTAACCACTGATAACTTAGAACTAACCCTTGATATCCATCTGATTCTAACTCCTGTGGTGTAGGTAATCTGCCTATTCTTGTTGATGTCCCTGAGTAGTAAAGATCTAATATTACTCCTGCCGTTTTCCCTGCGGAAGTACAAGCTTCTAAAAGGAAATTCTTTTGAGTGTTTGTTTGATAATCACGAACAAATCTCTCTTGCCAATCTCTAGGGGTAAATGGATTCACCATTGGTATTCTAATTTCTGTAAAATCTATGTAGTAGATCGTCCGAGTTACGGATGTATCTCAAAACTCTCCCAATTAATCTTAATCGTATCCCATTAGTATCTCAAAAGCATGGCAAAAACCAACAAAGGTAAAACTATATCCATTCGTCTGTCTGAATCGATGCTTGAAGCATTGGATGCTCGTGCTGTTTTGGACGAGAAAGATCGAACCCAAGTTATTAGAGATGCTATAGCTCAACATCTGGATTTACCTGAAGAGTCTGTTGAAGATAAGTTACAAGTTTTAGAAAAAAAACAGAATTCGCTTAATAAAATAATTGATAGGCTTTCTAGTCAGCTTAAAAGTCAGTCGAAACGAACTGACTCTATTGAGATTCGTGTAGAGGAGTTGAGGAAAATAATGGCTGTGTTTATGGAAAAGTCTAGATAGGATCATTACCTACTCTTCCCAAGCTTATGATTCTATTCTGTACTCAAGGCAATATTACGAGTTAAATTGTTTGGCTGTTTTTAATGTTTCGTAGCGTGAAAAGTAGTTTTGATGAGAGTAAGTGGCAATATATGAGTTAAATTATGGCAAAGTTATGGGTAAAGTTACAGCTTAAAACTTATTATTCTGATTCGGTTACTCCTGAGTCGGTGACTTCTAAAAATTACGATTAGAAGGGAATTTGGCTCTGAATTTTCGGCAATTATGAAGATCGCAATCCCCAGAAACCCGCACCAGCTTACTTTAGAGGTTGTTGATGGGGAATCCCTACGGCACGAGGATATTTAGACTGAGTTGGTATAATTTTTTTGATATAGATACAATGACGAATGCCTTGGCTTATAGGGGTTTTTCCTGGTTGAATTAACTTGATCTTGCCTCCTAACTTCGATAAAGCGGATTCTAAGTTTAAAGTATCATCTTCTTTCCACTGTCCCCGATATAAAATACCCCAGCCTCCAACTTTAACTAAGGGTAGGATATACTCAGCACATACAGAAGGTTGACCTACGGCTCTAATTACCGCTATATCGTAATTTTCCCGATGTTGGGATTGCTGTCCTATGGCTTCGGCTCGACCTAAGAGAGTTGTGGTATTCTGAAGTTGGAGTTTGGCGATCGCCCTAGCCAGAAAGGCAATTTTTTTACGAGTGGAATCTAATAAAGTTATGTTCCAGTGAGGATTAGTAATAGCAATAGGAATACCTGGAAACCCTGCACCTGTTCCCACATCAATAATTTTGGCGTTTTTTGGTAAATTAGGCTCAAATATACTGGTAGAATCAGTTTTTAGTAATGGTGCAATACCTAATAGTGAATCCCACAAATGCTTTTCCCAAAAATCTTCAGGTGCAGTAATACGAGTTAGGTTTTGTTGACGGTTTCCGATGAGGATTATTTCGTAAAGTTCCTGAAATCTTTGCTGTTGAGATTCACTAGGATGCCAATTTATCGTATTTTGCCATACTTCTAGTGTTTTGGGCAATTTTGGGGTTTCCATATCAATAATTAACTATTAACCAACCTCTCAGGTTCAATTTCACTGATTCTTCCTTCTTTTATTGTCCAACAGCGATCGGCAATCTTGGCTAATTCCCCAGGATCGTGAGTTACTACCAATAACGTCCAATGTTCTTTAAGTTTTGCCAATAGTTGCGCTAACTGAATTCGCATTGACCAATCAAGTCCCGCAGTAGGTTCATCTAGCAGGAGGATATTGGGTTGCCGAATTAATTGTACCGCCAAAGCAAGACGGCGTTGTTGACCGCCACTGAGAGAATGAGGAGACTTATTGAGAGGGATTTTTTCTAATCCTACTTCTGTTAGAGCATTCATAACTTTTTCTGTTCCTAATTCTGGATGTCCCAGTCTTAGCTCTTCTAGAATAGTACTGCCACAAAAATGACGTTCGGGAAACTGAAAGACAATTCCTGCGAGTTGTTGTAAATCTAGAGACATGATTTCGCGATCTCGCCAAAAAATTTCTCCCCCTGTTCTTTCTGCTAGCCCTGCTAAAATTTCTAATAGAGTGCTTTTACCTGAACCACTTACCCCTACAATCAGTCCTAGTTCTTGGGGTGCTAGTTTTAAATTGATTTGTTGCAAAATTGGCTTGGGTGTAGCAGGAGGATGATATACCAAGTTTTTTAGAGATAACATTTTTGTCTGAAATAAATAATAGCTTTGGAACTAAATAACTACTGATAAGTCAACTTAATGATCAATTATGACGCGAGTGGTTATCAATGACACCTAAGTGAAGCAATGACTTATATCATTTCTGTTTAAATTTCTAGTTCTTATAGTAATTGATTGTTAATTTTGAGCCAATCTATATTCTAAGTATTAATCATGAAAAAACTTTCTCTATTCAAAATATTTTCTCAATCTTATTTTATTGTTACTCTAGTTTTTACTACTGTTTTAGGAGTAGTAGAACCAGGGTTGGCAGAAGACCCTTTTAGAACTTCTAACCCTCGCGATATTGGAGAACATACGGAAACAGCTTTTAAGACTCTATTTTTTATGGGGGATTATAAAGGTACAGAAGCATTTCTTAAATTAGCAGAATCAGAAGAACCAGATGAACCTTTATCTTATGCTTTAAGAAGTTCTTTAGCTTTTACTGAAGAAGATTGGGAAACTTTAAAAGTTTATGCTGATAAAACACTACACTCCGCGCAAAAATTACTCAAAAAAGACCCTGTAAGAGGTAATCTTTATTTAGCAGTGGGGCATTTTCTTGATGGGACTTATATATACGAAAAAGATAGTGTATTTGCAGCAATTAATAAATTGCAGTTGGTTTTTCAATATTTAGATGCAGCAGAAGATCTTGATCCTAATGATCCAGAATTGAATTTGATTAAAGGTTATATGGATTTGTTGTTAGCTGTTAATTTACCTTTTTCTAGTGCGGAACAGGCGATCACGAGATTTGAAGCTTATGCAGCACCTAATTATTTAGTAGATCGAGGTTTAGCGGTAGCTTATCGAGATTTAAAACAATATGATCAAGCCCTAGAATTTGCTCAAAAAGCTTTAGACAAAGCTCCTAATAATCCCGAACATTATTATTTAAAAGCACAAATTCTCCGAAAAATTGGCAAGAAACAAAACAGTATTACTATTTTAGAAGATGCTCTAAAACACTTTAATTTTGCTTTAAGTAAGTCAGAACAACTACCTAGATTTATTGTCAAGCCTCTAGAGCGAGAGAAGCGTCAAACTGAAGCAAAAATTGCTGAGATTAAAGCTGAAACAAACAGTCAATTAAGGGATGAGGGATAAAGGATGAGGATAGGTAAGAGGTAATAGGTAATAGGGATTGGGGGTTTAGGGATGCCCAACCCCCACTACTTTCTGTAAAGAAATATTACTAAATAACGCATAAAACTCTCCAATTTTACCTAAGTAAACAATGGAGAGTTTAAGTTCTTCTAAGAACCACCAATTATGGTAAACCCCATCTTAATTGGTGGTTCTTTCCTAACTTTTCTTACTTGCTGTTATTATCTTGCAGATGGTAATGCTTTAGAAGTCACAGAAGTATTATCAAGTATAAGATTTCTAATTAATCTTGCTGCCATTTTCTGTGTGAGTTTTTCCGCTACATCTTGTCCTAGTTGTTGGGTTTCTGGCTTAGTAATAATTTTCATCACCACTCCTACAATGCGAGTTGGATCAAAACCTGGAGTTTGTTGCAAAATCCCAACAATGTTTTTAATGTGTTTGACACTGTAAGATTCTTCTTGCAATTCTGGAGGGGTTTCTTGTACTGCTAAACCTACTTGTTCACGGAAAGAGGTAGAAAAGTTAAACCAAGTTCTACGTCCAAAATTATCTAAGGCGTTAACAATTTCATCGGCTAGGCGATCACGTATAAATGCACCTCGCTCTGAGAAGAGGAAATCTAAGGCTTGATCTACTATTTTGTCAAAATCATAATCCCTAGAATCATTAGCATTACGCATTAGGTTTTCTAGACGATGCCAACGGAAACCCTCTTCTTTAAAGAGTAGATCTTTGAGGGAGGCTCGTAATTCTGGCGCAGGATCCGTTAAAAGACGTTTAGCGATGTAGGGATAAGCTTTACTGAGTACTTTAAAATCTGGCTCAATTCCAATGGCAATTCCTTCTAGTGTCACCATAGAACGGATAATTAGAGCGTAGTAAGCAGGTACACGGAAAGGAAACTCATACATCATGGCTGACATCTGATCCGTGATGCTTTTAAAGTTTAACTCTGCCACACTAGCTCCTAAAGCATTCCCAAAGACGTTAGATAGAGCAGGGATAATGGGTTTAAGGTCAGTATCAGGAGTCAAAAAGTCTAACTTGATATAGTCTTCTGCTAAAGAATCAAAATCACGGTTTACCAGGTGAACTACAGCTTCGATTAACCCATAGCGTTGATAGGGTTTAATGCGACTCATCATCCCGAAATCTAGATAAGCGAGTCTGCCATCGTCCATAGCTAATAAGTTACCAGGATGGGGGTCAGCATGAAAGAAGCCGTGTTCCAATAGTTGTCTGAGTGAACATTCTACCCCTACTTCTACTAGGTGAGTTGCATCAATACCTTTAGCTTGGACTTGTTGGATATTGGTTAGCTTTGTCCCTGTGATCCATTCCATTGTTAGGACGCGCCTTGCTGTATATTCCCAATAAATCTTAGGTACATAGATTTCTTCCATGTAACCGTAGAGTTTTTTAAATTTTTCTGCGTTGCGTCCTTCTTGGGTATAGTTAATTTCTTCAAAAACTCTTTCTGCTAGTTCATCGGTAATTGCCATCAAATCAGAGCGTACTCGTTTGATGTTATTTTGTACCCAACTTGCTATACCCCGCATGATGAAGATATCTAGAGTAATACAGCGAATTAGGTCAGGGCGTTGTACTTTAACTGCAACGGTTTCCCCAGTTTTGAGTTTACCTTTATAAACTTGTCCTAAAGATGCAGCAGCAATGGGTTTAGGGGATAATTCTGCGTAAATTTCTTGGGGTGGTTTGCCTAATTCTTCTTCGATGAAACGAAAAGCGATTTTGTTATCAAAGGAAGGGAGTTGGTCTTGAAGTTTGGCTAACTCTTCTAAATAGATAGGAGCAACTAAATCGGGTCTGGTTGATAGTGCTTGTCCGATCTTAATATAGGCAGGCCCTAGTTTAGTTAAAATTTTAACTAACTGAATGGCACGCGATCGCTCGTTTTTAACTTCACTACCTGTGACTTTATCCCACCACAAGCACAGAACAAACCAACCAAAGGTGACAACAATATTGCTGAATCTTCCTATAACAGCCCAAGGTTGACGACTATATTGTCGATTAATTTTTTCAGGACTGTAACGCCAGTCTCCATCTGGCTCATAGTTGATATCTAGTTCACTTTCTGAGGTTATGGGTTGAGATTGAACTGTGTAGGTTTTTTCAGATATGGATGAAGATGATAAAGTAGATTGAGCCATTGTGATTGGGAGTGACAGTAGGAGTTATTGTAAATAATTGTAACAAACTCAAACACTGAGATTATCTATATTTAAGGGTAGTCTGAAATAGCTAATTTATTTCCAGAGAATACATATTACTAAAAGCGTTCTTCAATATTAAAGATAATTTCTTTGGATAGAAAAATTCTATCTGAAAGTATTTTTGTAGGATAATATCTCAATTCAGCTTTTATGATACATTCCACCAGATGGATGAGTTGACAATTTAATTTTTCTGGTCTATGGTGCTGATGAATTTGTAATAAAGTCCCCTTAGATAAATTTTAGGCATTGCTGAACAAGGGTGTGAGATAACCAATATATTACTTTTTCTGCTATGGATCGAGAGCTAAAAAGCTCGGGAATTTCGCAGCAACAAACATTATTAGTAGCGATTTCATCTTGATAAATCAGCAATGCCAAATTTTTGATTATCAAGAAACAACTCAAAAATACTTTTGGGTTGAGCCTTAACAATAGTTAACTTGCTAGGAAGACTGTGGATTAATCTTCTGCTAATTAGGAGTGCAAGATTATGAATAAGATTACTCACTGTACAAGTTTAACCGTAACTGCGATCGCTATGTGCTTGGGCTGTGGCGAAATCCTGGCTATTACTTCACTTACTAGTTTATCAGCCTCTATTTCAGTGACTAATAACCAAACAATTCCTAGACAAAAGATTCCATCATCTATTCCTGTTGAAAATCATCTAGTTGATACTGCTGTACAACCTCAAAAAGTTCCAGATAAAGCCCTAAAATTGGAATCTTCATTAGCCCAAACCGTGACGTTAGTTAAAGAATTTGAGGGTTTTCGCTCTCTAGCCTATATAGATACTGATGGTACGGTGGTGATTGGTTATGGAATGGGGATGATTAATGGTAGAAAAGTACAATTAGGCGATCGCATTTCTGAAGTTAAAGGGTCAGCAGCACTAACAGAGGAACTAAGGGAGATTCAACAGCAGATATTAGCAGCATCCACCGTAGAATTGAACTCTAATGAATTAGTGGCTTTGACTTCTTTTGCTTTTAATGTTGGTGTCCAATCCCTATTTAAAAGTACCTTGTTTAGAAAACTTCATGCTGGAGACTTCAATGGTGCAGCTAACGAGTTTCCACGCTGGAATAAAGCCAATATAAGGGGAAGATTAGTTCCTTTAGCTGGCTTAACTAGGCGGAGATTAACGGAAAAAAGTCTGTTTTTAACTAAAGTTAACTAATTTCATCTCTTAGTTGGTTCGAGCCAATCAGCGATCGCATTATTTACTATTTCTGTATTTAGTCTAATATGACGTGCTTGGTGATTGCAGCTTCCCCACTTTGTTTTCATTCTCTGGAGATAGTAATTTGTTATCTCGACACCCAATTTCTCTGACCATTTATTAATTAGTGATGGTACTGCGTTATGAAGGAGCGACTTGTGCCAATTGTGAAATACTTCGGCTCGCTTGATTACATCGCTTCCAGGGCGAACATACAACACAATTCTTTTGTGGTCGAAGGTAACGTGGGGTTTGGCATTTTGGTAAACGACAGATAATAGATACCGTCTTCCCCAAAGATAATGGCTTTCTCGCTCTACAAACTGCCGAGGTGTTTCTCGTGCTTGGTTTCGGAATTGGTGTTGTTGTCGGCGAATCCAGGTAAGCTTACTGATAGCGTAGGCGCGAGCAACATCTAAACGAGTAGAAGCTGGTGCTACTAAACTAACCTGTCCGTCAGGTGGATGGACTGAAAGATGAACATTGTCAACGTCTTTGAGAGTTACTGTGATGGGGATTTCGCCGATTTGAATTGTTTCGCTCATCAGTAGTTATCCTGATTTTTAATGATGTCAAAGATTGCTTGGGTTGCTTCGCGATCGCGTGACATTATGGGAAATATGGCGTTGAGAACCTCTTTCTCTCGTGTATCATCACCTTTCCAGTCAGCAGGAGCGCGATCGCGTATAGTACGGTCGAGTTCTAAAGCTAGTGCAGCTTTTGACTCTTCTTCTACGGGACATTGAAATGTGCTGGCTGGAATACTCGCTAAATTATTAAAGAGTACTATTGCTTCTGTTTTACCGTGTAGTGTAGCAAGAAGTCAACAGGAATGTTCGCATCGGACTGTTGTCTTCCCAGGCGATTAATCAGAGCTTCGGCATTATTCAGAAATAGCTCGTATGACTTAGTATCATTACGTTTTTGTTGAATCAGGTCATTCAGTAGTGTGGACATTTCTTCATAGAATTTGGGATCTGTGAGTTGATCGCGGATAATTGTCCTGCGAACATTGTTAATGATAGCTTCGGCGATCGCATTTTGAGATAAGTTTCCCTGACGATTGAGTCTTTGGGCAATAACATCGTGGATACCAGTCTCGATGATGGCTTCTGTGAGGGAAAGTGAGCTTAAGTTACCTAGTGTCTCTTGTGAATCTGCTTGGATATAAGTATTAATCAGATGACGCATATCTGACTCGTAGGGCTTAATATCTAACTCTTCACCTGAATGTTGTTTGATTGCCGATCGCGTATCGGTATAGAATCTTACTTCTTGCTGTATGTTGGCACTCTCAGCATCCGAGTAAGCATCTTCTAAATAACGCGCCATTGCTGCATAGGCTCGCACAAAAGTAGCAACTGCTTGATAAAAGGTAATCCGTAGTGGTTCTGTAGTAGTAAGAGAGTTGGGATCGTTGACATCACCGCAAAAGTAATGCAAATATTGTTCTATTTCTTTGGGCTGTGCCACAGGCTCACACAAGTATCTTAAAGCTTCATGGGCATTATCAAGCTTAGTTTTTCCTTCCTCAACACAATCTTTGATAGTTATGTTGTTATCATCACTATCTCCTTCAAGATCGAGATCGTCGGAGTTATAAACAGCAATAGAGTTTTGAACCTCTCCAAACAATTCTTTGTAATCCACAATATAGCCATAATCTTTATCATCACCGTCTAAGCGATTGGTGCGACAAATAGCTTGGAAGAGAGTGTGATCCTTCATTTTATTGTCGAGATAAATGTAGGTGCAGGAAGGAGCATCAAAACCAGTTAACAGTTTACTGACAACAATTAGTAATTTGCAGTTTGCAGGTTCATCTTTAAAGCGACGTTTGATTTCAGTTTCGTATTGCTTGGTAGTTTGATTCGGACTCAAGACAAACCTAGTGTAAGTATCGTATTTATAACGCTCGTCGCTGTTTGCAGGTTCGCGAGAGATCTGATTATGGTTTGGTTGGTAGGAAGTGACAATACCACAGTAGTCGCCGAAAGGAGTATTTTGAAAGAGACGGTAATAATGACAGGCATCATAAATTGATGCTGCGACTAAGATAGCAGTCCCGCGATCGCTGTTTAGTCGAGGAAGTACTCTAAAATCGTGAATAATACTTCCCACAATTCTATTTTTGCGATCGCATGAACTCATTAGTTTCTCCATCGTTGCCCAGCTTTTGCGAACAACGGCTTGCTGAAAGTTATTTAGTCCTCTTGTTGCTTGTTCAAACCAGTCATCGATCTCTTGTTGTGAGGTTAATCGCTGGGGTACGGTACGAGCTTCGTATTTTAAATCTAGGATTACTTTATCTTTGACTGCTTCATGGAATTTCCCGCATTTCTCACAAATACGGCGATCGCTATAAGCAGAAGCCTTGCCAAGGCTAGGTTTAACCCTGGTGTCCACGGCTGCTGTCAAACGACAGTCTGTTGTTTGAGTTACAGTCTGGATCAGAATCAATTAGAGTTTGAACAAAAAGCAATTTACTTTGCATAATATTGAAGCAAATATATTTAGTTTTACCCTGCATTTTTCTAGATAAATAAGTCCAAAAACAGATATAATTTAAGGATAAAGAATATATTTTATCTATTAAATGAATCCCAGTTCTATACAGTATCTGCCTAATGAATTAAAGCTTGGAAGTATAAAAGGAAGAAAAGTAATAGCTGATTTTACTGGAGGGATAATTACCTCAGATGCAGGAATTGTCTTGCTGGCAGAGTTAGACAAAAAGCTGAAAATTACTGGGCGTTTTGCTCAATGTTTTCGAGATTATCGGGATTCATGTTATGTAAATTATTCAGTTCATCAATTATTGGCACAAAGAGTTTATGGTATTGTTTTAGGCTACGAAGATGTTAATGACCATGATAAATTACGGTATGATCCAGCCTTAGCAATTGCCCTAGGAAAACTAGATTTTATTAATTCAACTCCAGGTATTTTAGCAGGAAAAAGTACAATTAATCGACTAGAATATTGTCCCGAAACAATTATCAATCAAAAGCAAAGCCGTTACCATAAAATAGAGGCTGACTCTAAAGCAATTGAAAAAGCTTTTCTGGAGATATTTTTAGCATCTTATAAAAAGCCACCAAGACAAATTGTTTTAGACATGGATGTAACAAATGACTTGAAAAATTAAGTGGGTCTTCAAGAGCCGATAAGTTAATAGCTTGGACCATTAAATAAATTAAAAAGACCCACTTAATTTTTTTTTGTCTCCTTCTGTAACGGATGACCAAGTTCATGGCAATCAAGAAGGAGCATTTTTCAATCCTTATTATAAAGGAGTATGTTATAAAAGGAATTCAAAAAATCAAGGAGTCTTAGAAACCTATAAGTTAACTTATAGGAACAGACAATTAACTAGAAAGACTCCTTGATTTTTTATTCTCCTCTCTTATGCACCTTTATACATTTTTTGTGGTCATCATTTGTTGGTAGCTAAACTTCGCTCTTCTAATGTTGATCCAGCAGCAGGTGCTAAGACAGAGTTACAAAGAATAATTGGATTAATTAAAGAAAAATGGCAGGATGTTCACATCATAATTAGAGGGGATAGTGCTTATTCTCGTGAAAATATTATGGCATGGTGTGAGTCACAAATGGGAGTCGATTATATATTAGCGATGGCAACTAATAGTCAATTAAAGTTAAGAGCTTCAGATACTATTGAGAAAGCCAAAGCTGATTATGAAGCAAGACTTGAACCTGTTACTAAATTAATCGAAACACTATTTTCTCTCGATGAACAATTAGAAGAAGTTGGTCAATTAGTTCCAGAATCAACTTGGTATCGTTCTCTTTGTTATAAAACACAAAAATCTTGGAGTCGAAGCAGAAGAGTTGTTACCAAAGTTTGTTATGGATGTCACGGTTCAAAAATGCGTCATGTTGTCACCTCTTTACCAGCTTCAAAAATATCTCCATCTTTACTTTATACGAATAAATATTGTCCGAGAGGGGAGATGGAAAATCGTATAAAAGAACAGCAATTAGATTTATTTGCCGACCGAACTTCAACCCAGACTATGAGCAGTAATCAACTAAGACTTTGGCTATCTTCGCGCTGCTTATGTTTTGATGCAAGCCTTTCGCCAGAATTGTTTATCTAAAACCTCTCTAGCCAAAGCTACAGTGGGAACAATTCGTCTTTCTCTTCTAAAGCTTGGGGCAAGAATAACTATCAGTTGTAGAAGAATTTTAATCGCTATTTCTACTGCTTTTCCATACCAAAACATCTTAGGAATTGCTTACTCAAGAATTCAAGCTATTCCTAATTCTGGATGATTTTAATTATCGAGTAAAATAATTAAATACTTGCTTAAATGGTTATCAATAAATTGCCATCTATATTGTCATGAGTAATTTTTCTATTCGAGTTATTTTTAGGAAATTTTGTGCGGTTTTTCTCACAATTTAGTCTATTTTTTTATCGTCAGTATCTCAAATTTCTCTTGGAGCGAAAAAATCTTCAACTTTTAAGCTTTAAATTGGCTTTTAACTTAATTTGTGAGAAAGTCAGGTCTAGTAAGATTTGAGTGGGCTGAGGAAAGAGGAACTAGTCAAGGAAAATTTTGAATGATTAAAGATTGAATCAAGGTGGTTCAAGGATTAGTGAAGCCGAGCACGACCAAGGTAGTATATTGTAGATACTTCTCGAATACATATCTCTGGAAGAGCAACTGGTGTAATTCTAGAGATATTTTCCTTGGAGATTACTACCGATGCTGCTGTCCCAACAAGAAAATGGAAAAGGGGACAGGGATGATAATAACCCCTCAGACAACCAAGTTGACAGCAGAAGAGACAACCTTAAAAGCTTGATAGATAAAGGGTTGCGCGAAAAGTACAACCTCCTCAAAAAAGAATAAGTAAAAAGTAAGAAGTAAAAAGTAAGAAGTAATAAGTTGGAGCATTCACTGACTCACCGAAGTTGGGAAATTGAGCTGAAATTTCCTTCCAGAGCTGTTGGTAGGTATTAAGACGGATAAATCGAGCCGACCAAGGAAAATTCCGTATAAGTGCTGATTGCTCTTGAATGGAAGTTAATTAAAACATAAGAGGATGTGTTCGAGACCAAAAATAATGGGTGGTCAAGAGTCATTTGGTTCCCTTAGGAACGTGGATTAAATAACTTGCAATTATGAGTGCAGTTGGGGTTTCGCAGTATAGTTCCACTGGGGCAAAAAATCATCAAAAACAATCTCCATCGTTTCTTTAAAGCCCTCAGTAACTTTCTTACCTGTTTGGTAGGTTCGAGCGAGGATAGTCGTAAAAACCTGTAAACCTTTGTTGGTGGTAGCTTTGGCCATTAGTTCTGACACAGTGTTTACACTATCAAAAATAACACCTTTGCAAGCCCGACTTAGATGGGGGAACAAGCGATGTTCGATCGGGTTGTACTTGGATGTATAAGGAGGATAGTGAGCAATGCGAATTTCAATACCAATTTCATTCACCAAAGCTTGTAAGGCTTCTTTAAATACATAGTAACGAGAACTGTTACTACCACCCCCATCACATAACAGTAGTATGGAACTAGCCAATGGGTAGCGATTTTTTCCGTAGTTATTCCACCAATAACGTATCGAATCACAGGCAAATTCGCTGGTATCGTGGCTAGTACCAATCTGTATGAAACCGATATTATCCTTCAAATCATACAATCCATGTGGAATAGCCACCCCCACAGCAAGAGAAGGAAAATCGTGGTCTAACACCTTAATCGGACTTGTAGTATAAATACTACCTTCTCGGTATAAATTACCGATTAACTCTTTTTTTTACTATCCATACTAATGACTGGATTCCCCTGAAAAAAATACTCATTTTTGAGACTTTCAATCTTCTCGAACTGCTCATTACGATGTTCACTGCTTCCACACGCATTAGTTTTAACTGCTTTTCGTTTATGAAATTGATGTTTCAATAGTAATTGGTCTACAACTGTAACACTTACACTTATTCCCTTTTCTGCTAAAGCATCTGCTATTTGTTGACGGGTTAAGTTCGTCCATTTGAGCTCTTCATCCATTGGAGAACCTGCGGTATGCGACTCTATTACCATTAGGAAGGCTTCGTTAATTCCTGGTATGCTCGAAAGTGCTTTTTTTCTTCCTCCTCCTGGACGACGAATTCTTGGGCTGTTGATTAAACTCTGCTGTTCCAAGTCTGCAATCCCTTTATTAATTGTTCTGTAGTTACATCCAAACAATTTACTTATATATTGGATACCCCCGTAACCCAGCTTTTTTGCTTCAATCGCTGCATATCGCCGACGGTCTTTTTCCGACAGAGATTCGTAGTAAGATTGCATCTGCTTTTCTATCATTGGAGAGTAGATTCTCATCACGATACTGTACCCACTAAACCTACTTCTTCAATTTAGTCTGTCTTGCCCCCAGTTTTGCACTTTATTTAATCCTCATTCCTTAGCTTCGTCGAAGGCTTTAACTAAATTCCGTTTACATTGACGGGCTTGAGGAGTATTTTTACTGTAGGTCAGAACCAAATACGATTGCTGTTCTGTCAAGAGTGCGTATCGCTCAGGAC
>JASJCP010000206.1 GCA_030065935.1 Xenococcaceae cyanobacterium MO_167.B27 | reverse complement strand
TTAGATAAGGGATTTTGGCGTTGGGTAGCTGATAACCCCCAATTACCCATCGAGATAACTGAAGGGGCTAAAAAGGCTGGTTGTCTGTTGGCTCATGGATATATTTCTATCTGTGTCACTGGGGTTTGGAACAGTAAAGAGAAAAAGAAACTTAAAGCGATCGCCTCTCTAGCTCCATTTCTAGTCAAAGGAAGACCGATTCATCTAGTATTTGACTCTGACATTGTAGTTAAGAAACAAGTCCAAGAAGCACTTAAACACACTGGATATCTAGCTGTGAAGCAGGGTTGCATAGTCGGAGTAGCTACTTGGGAATATACAGAGGAAACCAAAGGCGTAGATGATCTAATCAAAAACAAAGGAATAGAGGAGTTTGAAAGGATTATGGACGAACTACAGCCCTTTAAGGAGTGGCTCAAATCAATTGCAGCTAAAGATAAGAATGATGAGGTTTTACTAAGGCTCAATAGTAAGAAGCTTATCAAATATGTCAGGAGTAAATACCGCGATCGCCTAAGACTAAACAAGTTAAAACAAAGGATTGAACTCGACGGCGTAGAAGTTAAAGTAGAGTTTGCTTACTTATACCTCGCAGAAAATGATAATATCGATTGCTCAAAATCCAAAGGAATTGACGTATTTAGCCAAATAGCAGAAGAAAACGCTTATCATCCAGTAATAAATTACTTAGGCACAGTAGCTAAAGAAATCTCTCCCATCAGCTTAGATAACTTATCTCAACGCTATTTCGGCACAACTGACCCTCTCTATGATATTTTCCTCAAACGGACTCTGATTGCTGCTGTAGCTAGAGTTTATCATCCTGGTTCTAAGCATGACACTACATTAGTGTTACAAGGAGAGCAAGGTGTGGGTAAATCAACATTCTTTGATGTTCTTGGAGGGGATTATTTTGATGATTCGATGGGCGACGGCAGCAAGAAGGATGACCTTGTAATCCTTCACAAGTGCTGGATTCAGGAATGGGGAGAAATTGAACGAACGTTCAGTAAAAAGCATTGTGAGGAGCTAAAAGCGTTCATAACCCGTCGCAGTGATACCTTCCGCCCTCCTTACGGCAGAACAGCATTTGAGAATCCTAGGCAGAATATCATTGTTGGGACTGCTAACAGCACTGAATTTCTAGTAGATGCTACTGGTAATAGAAGATATTGGATTATTCCCATCGTCAAAGATAAAATTCCCTTAGATATGCTACGGGAAGAGAGAGATAGTATTTGGGCTGCTGCTGTTCATGCTTATCGTAATGGGGAATCCTGGTGGTTAACCGATGCTGAAGAAGCTTTGAGCAAGGGAAATAATCAGAAGTTTCAAATCATTGATGAATGGCAAGGGGCGATCGCGGATTATCTCGAACATAGGGACAGGGTGTCCATAACAGAGATTTTAGAAAAGGTCATGGCTTTTGATTTGGGTGATATTGACCGTCGCAGTCAGATGAGAGTTGCTAATATTTTGACTTGTCTCAAATGGGAAAAAGTAGGTCAGCAGAAACATCAAGGTAAACGGCAAGTAGTCTGGAAACCAACTACACCACCTCCTAGTATAGAAGAGGTATTGCAAGCTGAAAGACAGAGACAGCAAGGGTTATCTACACCAACTATACCTTCTATACCTAACTCCAATATTATTTCTGAAAATGTTTTAGCAGAGAAAAAACAACAGGATAATAAAAAGTTAGAGGAGCAGGTGCAGCAGAATAGAGAAGTATCCCCATCCCTTTCATCTCAACAGGTACAGCCTGCTACACCTAATGAAAAATCCCCTGCTATACCCGTTGATTGGCAGAGTTATCCTTATAACAGCCAAGATACTTATACTCTTCAGAATCGAGCCAATAAAGTAAAAGAGCGGGTGCTGGGCTGTGGCACTAACAATGAATTAATTAGTCTCCATGCAGAGGGTAAAGCCAGTGAACCTGAAATAAATTGGATTAAAGCTAATTATTTGAATCAGTCACAATTAGCCCAGTTAAATACAATCGAAGGGACAACCCAGGGTAATTTGTTTTCCCAGCAGAATCAACCCGATATAATCCAATGGGAACAGATAAAAGAAGAGATAGACTCTAATATGAAACGGCTAGGATGGAGTAAAAAACAAGGGAAACAGTACTTGATTAAACGATACGGTAAAACTTCTAGATTACACTTAACTGATGCAGAATTAATTGAGTTTAGGAACTTCTTGAAAAGTAAAGTCCAATAAGCTAATTAATTTGGCTCAATAGTTTAGTTTAATCCTTCTTTTTTTCAAGTAGAAACTTGATTTCCTGATGCTCGTCCATTAGCGTAATGGCTTATTCTATTCCTCAAAAGATAGAAACAATCAGAACCAGATTAGTCTTAAATCTTTAATCAACGCTCTGGAAGCTTGAGCCAGACTCTCTAATCCTACAGAAGTTAAAACTGTTTCCCAAATTGAGAACAAATTAGAATCTTCTGGTCTTTCTTCTCTTAACTGGGCAAGGATAGAGATGGTTTCATACCAAATCCCTGCGCTTTTCATACATCTGGGCTTGTTCTAGCTGATACCTGGCTTTGATTTGCTTTGACGATGTAATGGTTGTGGAGACTCTCTTTACTGAAGCCTGAATCACGGGACTGTCAGGCTTTAGCTGCCCTTGACACATTAAAGCCAAAAACTCAGATAAATTATTAGGTATAGCAATTTTTAATAGATTATTTTCTATAAAAATTGTCATATAAATAGTCTTAACTCTATAATTAAGGGACATCAAGCACAAAAGATATTTCAGCCAATCCTAATTTAAGATGATTCAGAATATTGAGCTTCAATCGAACACCATAACTCAATGGGAAGCGGACAGCATATACTATGAATTTTCGGCTGCTGTTGCCCCCAAACTTCCCCAAATTCCCTGTACTACTTTTGGAGCGGAACTTCATCAACAGGGAGCTACGGGGATTATTCCTTTAGATTTATCGCGACAACTACAATCTATTGCTCCTGCTACTAGCCCTCTCATTAGTGCTTCTTTTTTACGTATCCGTCCCCAGGAAAGTCTCAAAACCACTTCTCCTGCAACTGCTCAACTATTCTATGTTATTCGAGGTAGAGGGAAAACCGAAAGTGAATACGGCATCAGAGAATGGTCAAAAGGCGATTTATTTACCTTCCCTTGTTGTGGTGAAGTAATTCATTCTGCCAGCGAGGATACCGCTATTTATTGGGTAACAGACGCAGCATTAGTTAATTATCTGGGAGTTAGAGCTACACAACCTCGTTTTCAACCTTGTTTTTTCCCCGGCTCCCGCATCCTCTCAGAATTGAAACAAATCGCTCAAGAGCCAGGCGCAAGTAAGCGCAATCGAATTGGGGTACTTTTTGGCAGTAAAGCAACCCAATTGACTTGTAGTCTGACTCATACTCTCTGGGCTTTGATGGTCTATCTACCTGGAGGAACAGAACAAAAACCACATCGTCACAACTCCGTAGCACTCGATCTAGTAATTGATGCTCCTGAGTCCGCATATACTCTAGTTGGCAAATCTTTGGATGAAGAAGGCAACATCATTAATGGGGAGCGGATTTACTGGAAATCAGGCTCTGTGTTTGTAACTCCTCCTGGACTTTGGCATTCTCATCATAACGATTCTGAGCAAGATGCTTTCATCCTTCCAATACAAGATGCAGCTTTTCAGTCATATATGCGAACCCTTGATCAACGTTGGAGATAAGATTATCTAGAGTATTGGGACAAAGTATCTATCACGCTCGATTCTAGAAAAGATCATGAGCTTCGATTTAGGGGATATTGATCGGCGTTCAAGTAATGAGGGTTGCTAGTATTTTACGCGGGAAAAGGTAGGGCAGCAACAACATCAAGGGAAGCGTCAAGTCGTCTGGAGATTAACTATACCTCCCCTGGTATAGAACCGAGGTTGTCCCCCTGAAAGTCAATCACAGCAAAGCTTATCTATACCTCTATACCTGCTACACCTATTTCAAGATATAGAAACCAAAATGAGTTACCAAAAAACAACAGCAAGAATATAAAAAGTTAGGGTCAAATCACAGCTAGGTATAGTAGAGTCCTAAACTCAGACTAGATAAGACATTGAGCTTACTACACTTAATAAATTTACCCCTGCTATACCTGAGTTGTTAACGCTTGGGAGTTAAACTTCTAAAAGCGATCGCCAATAAAATTATCATAGTTGTTCTCAATAAGAAAATAGGAGGATGGCTTATATTGTAGGGATAAAAAACCAGCCAGAAAAACTTTTACCAGATTGAATAAATATGACGAAGAGTCAAGATATTGGGCGTGGAGCATTTTTTATCGTCGCTTCAGAATTAAGTTTTGCTTGTAGTGCAGCCATCATTAAATTAGTCTCAGATTCCTTGCCCAATGAATCCATTGTCTTTTTTCGCAATTTCTTTGGGCTGGTAATCTTAACTCCTTTATTGCTTAAAACTGACACCCAAATTTTACACACCAACCGCTTCCATCTACACCTATTGCGTTCGGGAATAGGAATCGGTGCTATGTATTGTTTTTTCTACGGATTAGCCCATCTTTCTCTGGGAGATTCGATGTTAATCAAATCAACTATTCCCTTAATTATTCCTTTTATTTCTTTAATCTGGCTTCAGGAGAATCTTTCTTCTCGAATCATGGCTGCTGGAGGATTGGGATTTATCGGGGTTTTTCTAATTTTAAACCCAGATGGGGATACCAATTGGGCAAGCTTAGTTGCCTTAAGCAGTAGTTTCATGGCTGCCATTGCTTTTGTTACAGTACGTAAGCTTTCTGCTACTGAACCGCCGTTACGCATAGTCTTCTATTTTGGGATTGTCGGTCTTGTGATTTCAGTCATTCCTTTAATTTGGGCTTGGCAAACTCCCACCCTCAACCAATGGTTAATGTTAATTGGAATCGGATTAACCACAACTATCGGACAATTACTTTTAACTCACGGATATCAAAATGCTCCTGCTTCTAGTGTCGGGATTTTTACTTACACTTCTGTACCTTTTGGGACTTTCTTGGGTTGGTTATTTTGGAACGAATTATTAGATAAAAATTCTTACTTGGGTGGGGTCTTAATCGTATTAGCTGGCGTGATAGTTTTAAGAACTAAAATTATTCAGCATCAATCTGACTAAATTTAGTCCCTTTCAAGATTTTTTATCTAAGGTTTCTTTATAGTAATCTATGTAATCTATTACTCTTCCTCAAGCAATTAGCTAAACCAACTCGCTCCTATACCCACTTACATTTAATTTTCTGACCCTAAGTTTATCGACGATAATAACCTCGTCTCCCTCTATACTCTGCTATCATGTCGGCTATTTCTTGACGTTGTTCACGAGTTAACACTTCTCTAACTTCTAGCATGGCTTCAAAACGGCTATTTCCTAGTTCTTGATTCAAACTTTGTATTTCTCGGTGTTTTTGTCTGATTCGATTGGGATTCGCCTCACTCGTCAAAAACGAGCGCATCTCTTCTCTAGCTTCTCGTAATTCTTGACGAGATTCTTGATTGGCTTGATAGTATCTTCGATAAATCGCTTTAATTTGGGTTGATTGTTCTTCACTCAGGTCTAATCTGTCGAGGAATTTCTGGAGTCCCTCACCCCAATGTCTTCTTCTTTTCTGGGAAGACATTTGAGCAATGTAGAACTTGTCCGAACCTGTAGTAGAGCTATCAGTTATTTTTTCGCCTCTGCCCTGGCTTATAGCTCTCCCAGACCAATCCAGAGAGGAGACATTTTCCCACGTCTCTAGGTTTGACATTTGTGCATCTACTTTGAAACCTAGCCCAAAGATTGATCCTACTGCTAAAGCATTAGCAATAATTATTTTAGATAATTGATTCATATAACTCATCTTCTATTAAATAATGAACCCATTAGGGCTGATTCACTAATCAGGCTCTAGTCAGAAGACGTAGTATTGCATTTGGAGTTCCAGACTGCTCCTGATAGGGCGCGCGCTTTACTCTTCTTTTCCCGATCTCTAGAGCAGCTACATCAGAGGAATAGTCACAAGCCTAAAATAAGACGAAAACTCTGTGTCCGTTGAAGTTTGATTGCTAAACTGAAGATAGAAAGCCTGGGAGGAGTAGTAATGGAAATTCTCAGAGCGAGTTCGCCACCTATCACCGCTTTAAAATGGGGACAAATTGAGGTAGAAGGGAAGCAATATAAAGATGCCAAACTTTTTCCTGGAGGCTCAAGAGAGTGGGATTGGAGAGAAACAGGTACATTTCATCAACCAGGTATTCAACCAGACGACGTGACAGAACTACTGGAACAAGGAGCAAAAGTAGTAGTTTTAGCCCAGGGGATGTGGAAGAGGCTGCAAATCAGTCCCCAGACGTTACTTTTGCTCAAAGAGGAGGGAATTGAGGTACATATCCTACAGACAGAACTAGCAGCTAAACTCTACAATAAGCTCAGAGAAACCTATCCAGTGGGAGGACTATTTCACACCACTTGCTGAAATTGACTCTGAATTAACAGAGTTAGCTTAATAATCTCCATCCTTCTTGGAATTGCATATAGCTGACGTAGTCTCGAAATTGCTCTAAATTCTCCTGGAGTGCTGACTTGACTAGCCTTTTTATCAGAAGATTATCCCTTATTATGCCCTCAAAAATCTCAGGAATAGCATAGGCAACTGTGAACTTCACAATGGTGCTATCGTGACGGTCGTAGAAACGCACTGCGCCTCGATTGGGAGAACCATCAACAGATTCCCACTGAATAATTTTCCTTTTGGTATTTACTCATGATTCAACACTATTTTATATTTTGAATGTGTTGCAAAATTTCTTAAAGCCCTTGTCCTATATGGATTAGGCTGGCTGTCCCCCCGCCAGGATTTTGCTATTATCATAAAATGTTTAGATGTTGCTTCTATGAAGCAGGAAGAAGACCGAACTGTCTCATCAAAGAAGCCATATCGTAGTAATCTGTCACTCTGATTGCTTTGTCATTGCGAAGTCTGACTATATGGGCGTGTTTCACGGCAAAGCTTTTCCCTGTGGCTGGAGGCAATCCAGGAAAGTTTCCTTCATGTGTGCCACTAAAAACAGCCTCAATACAAATTTGGTCGTTTGATGCAAAAAAAGATTTTGTCTCAATCTTGAAATCAGGAAACGCTGTAAAAGTGTTGGTGACAAAGGAGCGAATTTCCTCCTTACCTTTGTTGATTTTACCAAGAGCCATGTCTTCATAGACACAGTCATCAGCATAGTAGAAAAGGATTTGATCAACATTTTGTGAGGACCAAGAAGCATTTTCACCCTTAACCCACTGCTCAATGTTTGTTGCCATTGTAATATCTCCTGTTTATGTATTTTTATCGGACAAATAACCTCTTGAATCAAAATCACTCAAATACTGCGATTTCTGCCCAACTATTTATTAGACGGAAACTTTCCTGATATCTACCCTATATGGCATGATCCCCTAGAGAAAACCTGGACAAAGTAGGACAGGCTTCCCTAGGCTAAGGGTTTTAAAGCGATAGTTTTTTCCCTGTGCGGACAAAATACCCCCTATTAAACTGTTTTTATACTATTTTTAGAGAAAAAATAGGGGGTATTTTGTCCAAGCCTGTCCTACTTTGTCATAGTTTATTGTAACCCTTACTAACTGAACAGGAAAGAAACAAAATACTCTATGAATGGAACGCAACTGAGGCTAATTACGATCTTTCTCGCTGTTTGCACCAATTAATCGAAGCACAAGTAAAGCGAGCGCCCGATCAGATCGCTTTAATATTTGAAGGACAACAAATTACCTATCGAGAATTAAATTACCGCGCCAATCAATTGGCACATTACTTACAAAAACAAGGAGTTAAGCCAGAAGTAAAAGTAGCTATTTGTGTCGAACGTTCCTTACAAATGGTAATAGGACTTTTAGGAATTCTTAAAGCAGGTGGGGCTTACTTACCTTTAGAGCCGAATCTACCTCAAGAACGTTTGGCTTATATGTTAGAAGATTGCCAAGTTAAGGCGATTCTAACTCAAGAAAAATTAATCGCTCGATTGCCGAAAGATTGGAAAAATATTATTTGTTTAGATGCTAACTGGTTGGAAATTGCAGCAGAAAAAGATATTAATCCAGTAAGCGAAATAGTACCAGATAATATTGCTTATGTTATCTATACTTCTGGTTCGACTGGAAAACCGAAAGGTGTTGCCAATACTCATAAAGGGATATGCAATCGTTTACTCTGGATGCAAGATAAATATCGATTAAATGAAAGCGATCGCACCCTCCAAAAAACTCCTTTTAGTTTTGACGTATCTGTATGGGAATTTTTCTGGTCTTTATCAACTGGAACAACTCTAATTATTGCCAAACCCGAAGGACATAAAGATAGTGGATATTTAGTAGATTTAATCGCCAAAGAAAAGGTTACTACAGTACATTTTGTCCCCTCAATGTTGCAAGTTTTCTTAGAAGAAAAGAATTTAGAAAGTTGTAGTAGTTTGCGACGAGTTATATGTAGCGGGGAAGCATTGCCATTAAACTTACAACAGCGTTTTTTTTCCCGTTTAAAATGCGAATTACACAATCTTTACGGCCCAACAGAAGCAGCGATCGACGTTACTGCTTGGCAATGTCAGCCAAAAAGTAATCTTACCACAGTTCCTATGGGTAGTGCGATCGCCAATACCCAAATTTACATACTCGATTCCTACCTTCAACCCTTACCCGTAGGAGTTTCAGGAGAGTTACATATTGGTGGGGTACAAGTAGCTAGAGGATATCTCAATCGTACTGAATTAACTGCACAGAAGTTTATTCCTAATCCTTTTGAGAGTCTAGGTAGGAGGTCAGGGGCGGGAAGGAGACTTGACAACAAAGCCGATCTGTTTTGGGTTCAATACCTAGATATATTAAGTCTCCTCCCGGGAGGTCAGGGGTCAGAAGGCAATAGGCAACAGACAAGAGACAAGATTAATAATTATCCCCCAATCCCCCAATCTCTCAATCTCCCAGTCCCCCAGTCTCCCCAATCCCGTCTATACAAAACAGGAGATTTAGCTAGGTATTTACCCGATGGAAATATTGAGTATGTGGGAAGAATTGACTATCAAGTAAAAATTCGCGGTTTCCGCATTGAATTAGGGGAAATTGAAGCAGTTTTA